>NZ_JBHUWD010000038.1:0-41434 GCF_042670205.1 Luteimicrobium sp. NPDC057192
CGCCGCCGCAGCGCGTCCCCCCCCCGCCGCCCCCCCGGCCCCGTCCGCCGGGGGCTCCCGACCGCGAGGTCGGGAGCCCTCGTCGTACCCGGGCAGAGGCGGGTCAGGCCTGGCGCTCGCGGCCCACGAGAGCGCGCAGCTGGTCGAGGCGGTGCGCCGCACCCCACCGCGTCACGTTCACGAGCGCCTCGCCGACGATGTTGCCGCTCATCTTCGACGTGCCCGCCTCGCGCTCCACGAACGTGATCGGCACCTCCACGACCCGACCGCCCGACCGCAGGATCCGCCACGTCATGTCCACCTGGAAGCAGTAGCCCTGCGACGAGACCGTCTCCAGGTCGATCGCCTTGAGCGTCGCCGCCCGGTAGGCCCGGAACCCGCCGGTCGCGTCGTGGACCGGGATGCCCATCGCGAGCCGCGTGTAGGTGTTGGCGCCTCGCGAGAGCACCTCGCGGCGCAGCGGCCAGTTCACGACGCGCCCGCCCGGCACCCACCGCGACCCGACGACGCCGTCCACGTCCGGGTCCTCGAGGGCCGCGAGGAGCCGCGGCAGGTCCTCGGGGCGGTGCGACCCGTCGGCGTCCATCTCCACCACGACGTCGTACCCGCGCTCGAGCGCCCACCGGAAGCCCGCGATGTACGCGGTGCCGAGCCCCTGCTTGCCGCTGCGGTGCAGCACGTGGACGGCCTCGTCCGTCTCGGCCCAGCCGTCGGCGATCTCGCCGGTCCCGTCGGGGCTGCCGTCGTCGACGACGAGGAAGTCCGCGTCGGGCACCGCCCGGCGGAGCCGCTCGTACGTGACGGGCAGGGAGTCGCGCTCGTCGTACGTCGGGGTCACGACCAGGACACGCGGGTCACGGGCCACGCTGGGTGCCTACCTCTCGCCGGGGAGGCGCCGGCGCGAACGCGCGCGACGCAGGGAGCCGATCATCCCACCGACCACCAGGAGCGCCGCAAACGCGGCCACCCCGCGGGCGGGCCACTCCCCCGCCCGGACCGCCGGTGTGATGCTGGTGCGCAACGGCAGGTCCGCCGTGAGCTGCGCCGGTTCGAACAGCCCCGTCCGCTGCAGGACGACGCCGCTCGGCGACACGACCGCGCTCACCCCCACCGTGGACGCCTGGACCGCGGCGCGGCCCGTCTCCATCGCCCGGAACCGCGTCATCTGCAGCTGCTGCGTCGACTCCGCCGTGTACCCGAACGACGCGTTGTTCGTCTGGACGACCAGGACCTCGCTGCCCAGCCTCACGGACTGCTCGACGATCGAGTCGTAGGCGACCTCGAAGCAGATCACGGTCGAGAACGGGACGTCGCGTCCCAGCCGCTCCGACGGCAGCGACATGATCGCGGGCTCGTGACCGGGAAGCATGTCGGTCTGCACCTCCTCGACCGACGCGGAGAAGTGCCGGACGAACCCGCGCAGCGGGATGTACTCGCCGAACGGCACCGGGTGCTGCTTCACGTACCGGTCGATGACGCCCTGCTGCGGGTCCCACAGCAGCGACACGTTGTACCGACCGCCGGTCGCGGGGTACTCCTGGGCGCCCACGAGGATCGGGGCGTCGACCGCCTTCGCGGCGTCCCCGATCGCCTGGCCGACGTCCACGTACTTCTGCGGGTCGTAGTCCGAGCCGTTCTCCGGCCAGATCACCATGTCCAGGTCGCCCGGCTTCACGTGGTCCAGCAGGTCGTACGTTCCCGACAGGTGGTTGCGCAGCACCTCGCCCGCGTTGTCGAACGCGCTCGCGCCCGGCTTCGAGACGTTCCCCTGCACCACGCCGACCTGGAGCTGCCCCGCCTGCGGCAGGACGTCCAGGCCCACGCTCAGCGGCGCCACGACCAGCACGAACGCGACGGCCATCCCGACGACCACGCCCACCACGCGCAGGCGGACGGCACGCAGGACGACGATCCCGAGGAGGGTCCCGACGACGGCGGCCGCGAACGACACGAGCACGGTCCCCCCGACCGGTGCGAGCCTGCCCAGCGGGGAGTCGACCTGCGCGAACGCGAGCCGCCCCCACGGGAACCCGCCCCACGGCCACGCCGACCGCAGCGCCTCCACGCCCACGTACACGACGGGGAACGCGATCGCCTCCCACCAGCCGCCCCGGTGACCGGGGCGCAACCCGCGCGCAAGGCTCCAGGCGATGCCGAGGAACGCCATGAACAGGGCCTCGGAGATGCTCAGCGCGAGCCACGCGACGACGCCAGCGGCGACGTTCGACCACCACAGGTGGGCCGGGAAGAACGCCAGCCCGAACACCAGCCCGACCAGGCCGTTCCACCACGTCCCCCGCCGCTGCAGCGCCACGTACAGCAGGGCGACGGCGACGAGCACCAGACCCCAGACATCGGCGTCGGGGAAGGCGAGGAAGAGCGCACCGCCGCCGGCTGCGGCCAGGACGAGCGAGAGGAGCCGGCCCGGAGCCGGCGGCGACGAGCGTGGCACCCGTGAAGGTTACGCCACGCAGGTGGGGAGCCAGTTTCGGCGAAGATGCCGGCCGGCTCGCGCGTCCTTCGTGCCGTGCACGACTGCCACCCGTCGTGCACGTTTTCTACTGAACGCGCGAGCCGACCTGAGCTCTGTGAGCCGTTCCGGGCGGGACGTGGCGTGTGGCCGTCCCGCCGGGACCCCCAGGCCTGCACACCGTCCGAACCTAACGCGCCCCGCTCCCCCGGTACAAGAGGAACGACCGAACCCGCCGGGTCAGCCGAGCTCGTCGTGCAGCACGACACCGTCCCGCACCGTCTGCAGGCAGCGAGGCGTCGGGAGGTCGGGGTCCAGGTCAGGCAGCAGAGGGGTCCCCGCGCGGGCCTCCGCGCTCCACGACGACATGCTCCCCGGGGCCGCCTGGACCGTGAGGTGCTCGGCGTCCCAGACCGCGAGGTGCGCCGGCGAACCCACCCGGAGCTGACCCGCGCCGGTGCCGTCGAGGCCCGCGATCCGCCACCCGCCGCGCGTGTGCGCGTTGAACGCGGCGCGCGCCGAGAGGCGCTGCTCGGGCACCGGGTGCAGCACGGCCCCGCGCACGCCCGCCCACGGGTCGAGCGCCGTCACCGGCGTGTCGGAGCCGAACGCCAGCGGGACGCCCGACGCCGCAAGGTCCGCCAACGGGCTCAGGTCCGCCGCGCGCGTCGCGCCCAGGCGCTCCGCGTACATGCCGTCGGGGCCGCCCCACGCCGTCACGAACGCCGGCTGGACGCTCAGGCTCAGGCCGAACACGAGCATCGCCGCCAGCGCCCTCGCGTCCACGAGCAGGGCGTGCTCGATCCGGTGCCGGCCCGCGGCCACGGCCTGCTGCCCGTGCACCTCCGCGGCGATCTCGAGCCCGAGGAGGAACTCGTCCATCCCGCGGTCGCCGATCACGTGGAAGCCGCCCGGCACCCCGGCTGCCGCGACCGCGACGAGGTGGTCGCAGATCTCCTGCGCCCCGAGGAACAGCGACCCCGTCCCGCCGGCGGGGTCGTCACGGTACGGTGCGCGCACCGCCGCGGTGCGCGAGCCGAACGAGCCGTCCACCGTCAGGTCGCCCGCGATCCCCGCCAGACCCGGCACGTCCGCGAGGAGCGCACGAGCGTCGTCGGCGGTGGCGCACAGCTCCCCGCGGTACCCGACGACGAGCGGCAGCGCCGACTCCGGCGCCGCGGTGAGCTCGATCAGCTCGCGCAGGCCGGCGCGCGTGTCGGCGGCGGGCGTGCTCATCTCGTGCAGGGCGACGATGCCGCGGCGCGCCGCCTCCTCCAGGACCGCCCGGTACAGGGCCGTGCGACGCACCGGCGCGAGGTCGCGCGCGACCTCGCGGGTCCGGTCGTACGCCTGGCCGCGGACGAGGCCGTCGTCGGACCAGCCCGGCAGCCCGACCGCACCCGCGCGCTCTGCGAGGCTCGTGCTCACCACGGCCGAGTGCCCGTCGACCCGCCCCGCGTACACGGGCGCGCCGTCGCACGCGGCGTCGAGCTCGGCCCGGGTGAACGGGCCGGCGTCGCCCCACGCGCTGTCGTCCCAGCCGTGCGCGAGGAGCACCTCGCCCGAGCGGGCGTCGAGGTCGGCAGCGGCCTCGCGGAGGCGGTCCAGCGCGTCGACGGGCGAGGACACGCCCCCCGCGGCCCCCAGGTCGACGCCGACGGCGGCCAGGCCGGTCTCCAGGACGTGCGTGTGGGCGTCGACGAACGCGGGCGTCACCAGCGCGCCGTCGAGCTCGACGACGCGGTCCGCCCGCGCGGCGAAGCCGTCCGCGGTGTCGTTCGCGCCGACCCAGGCGACGACGCCGTCGTCGACGAGAACGGCCTCGGCAAAGGGGTCCTGGGGCGAGTGGACGACACCGCCCCGGTACAGGATCGAGGTCACCGACCGACCCTATCCGGACCTGCGTCCCGGGGCCCCGGGACCGCCCGCCCCCGCGTCGGGGCGCACCTCACACCGAGGAGTAGGCGACGACGCCGCGCAGGAGCGCGTGCTGCGCGTCGCGCGCCGTCGTGCGTAGTGCCGAGCTCGGGGCCGCCTGCGCGATCTGGTCGAGGACGTCGACGACCTGCTTGCACCAGCGCACGAAGTCGCCGGCCGCGATCTCGGAGCCCTGCAGGACGGCGTCGAGCCGCCGGCCGTTCGCCCACCGGTGCACGGCCGCCACGAGACCCAGGTCCAGCCGTCGCGTCGCGTCGATCCGGTGCGCGGCCTCGAGGTCGCCCAGCCGCGACCAGATCCGGGTCGTCGCGTCGAGGGCGCGCGCGAGGCGCCCGTCCGGCCCACCGGGCACGTACGGTTCGCTGCCGTCGTCGCGCCGCCCGTCGTACACGACGGCGCACACGGCCGCCGCGAGCCCCGCGGCGTCGAGGTCGTCCCAGGCGTGCCGGCGCAGGCACTCGGCCAGCAGCAGGTCGTTCTCCGCGTACAGGCGGCGCAACCAGCGGCCGTCACGCGTCACGCGCAGCTCGCCGGGGCCGTGGTCCTCGTCGGTCGCGAGGTACCCCAACTCGAGCAGCACGTCGCACGTGCGGTCGAAGACCTTCGCGATCGAGCCGGTGCGCGACTCGATCCGCCGGACCAGGGCGCGGTGCTCGCCCGAGAGCCGCTCGTACCGCTCGCCCCACCGGGCGTGGTCCTCGCGGTCCGGGCACGCGTGGCACGGGTGGGCGCGGAGCGAGGCCCGCAGGCGGGCGAGCTCGGCGTCGTCCGCGGCCGTGCTGCCGCGGCGGGGCCCGCCGCGCCGCTGGGCTCCCGGCTGCGTGCGCCCGTCCGAGAGGGCGTTGCGCATCGACGACACGAGGTCCTTGCGGTGGCGTGCGTTGCGGGCGTTGAAACCCTTGGGCACGCGCACCGTCGCGACGACCGCGATCCCGCCCGGCGCGTCCGCGAGCGTCAGGCGCTTCGCGCGGCCCTCGCTGGTCAGGACGGTGGGGCTCGGCCCGTCGAAGCCGCCGCCACGCCCCCGGTCCACGACGACGACGTACCCCGCACGGCGCCCCGACGGCACCTCGACGACGTCCCCGGTGCGCAGCTTCTCGAACGCCGCGGCCACCTCGGCCCGGCGGTTCGCGGACGCCGCCCGCGACAGGTCCGCCTCGCGGGCCGCGATCCGGCGGCGGATCCCCATGTACTCGGCGAAGTCGCCGCGGTCGCACGTCATGGCCTTCTCGTAGCCTTGGAGCGCCTCGGCGTGGGCCTGGGCCTGCTTGGCCAGCCCCACGACCCCGCGGTCCGCCTGGAACTGCGCGAACGACGTCTCCAGGACCTCGCGCGCCCGGTCGCGGCCCACCTGCGCGACCAGGTTGACCGCCATGTTGTACGTCGGGTGGAAGCTCGAGCGCAGCGGGTACAGGCGCTTGGACGCGAGCCCCGCGAGGGCGACCGGGTCGAGCCCGTGGTGGTCGACGACGACGGCGTGCCCCTCGACGTCGATCCCGCGACGGCCGGCGCGGCCCGTGAGCTGGGTGTACTCACCCGGGGTGACGTCGACGTGCTGGGAGCCGTCCCACTTGACGAGCTTCTCCAGGACCACCGACCGGGCCGGCATGTTGATGCCGAGCGCGAGCGTCTCCGTCGCGAAGACGGCCTTGACGAGGCCCCGGCTGAACAGCTCCTCGACCGTCTCCTTGAACAGCGGCAGCATGCCCGCGTGGTGCGCGGCGACGCCGCGGGCCAGCGCCTCGACCCACGCGTGGTACCCGAGCACCTCGAGGTCCTCGCCCGGGATCGTCGCGGAGCGCTCCTCCACGACGAGCCGGATCTCGGCCTCCTCCTGCGGCGTGGTGAGCCGCAGCCCGGCCGCGAGGCACTGCCCGACGGCGTCCTCGCAGCCGGCGCGGGAGAAGATGAAGTAGATCGCGGGCAGCAGGCCGTCCTCGTCGAGCGCGTCCACGACCGCGAAGCGCGGGGCGCCGCGCCGCCCGAACCCGCCCCGCGGACCGCCGCCACCACCGCGGTACCCCCGGTCGCCGGGGCCCCGGCGACCGCGGCCGCGGCGCGGCTCGGTGCCCTCGAGCCCGCGCGCCGACCGGAACACGGCGAGGAGCTCGGGGTTGATCGGCGGGTTCACGCCCGGGTCGGTCGGGTCGACCGTGCCCGCGTACAGGTCGAGGAGCCGCGGCGTGGCGACCGGCCCTCCGCCCGAGCCGCGGCCCACGAGCACGTGCTGCCACAGCGGGACCGGGCGGTGCTCGGACACCACGACGACGGTGTCGCCGCGGACCATCTCCAGCCACTCGCCGAACTCCTCGGCGTTGGACACGGTGGCCGACAGCGAGACGAGCTGGACGTCGTCGGCGAGGTGGATGATCACCTCTTCCCACACGGGGCCGCGGAACCGGTCGGCGAGGTAGTGCACCTCGTCCATCACGACGAACGCGAGGCCGTCGAGCGTGCGCGAGCCCGCGTACAGCATGTTGCGGAGCACCTCGGTCGTCATCACGACGACGGGCGCCTCGCCGTTGATGGTGGTGTCGCCGGTGAGCAGGCCCACCCGGTCCGCGCCGTAGCGGCGCACCAGGTCGTTGTACTTCTGGTTCGACAGGGCCTTGATGGGCGTCGTGTAGAAGGCCTTGCGCCCCGACGTCACGGCGAGGTGGACGGCGAACTCCCCCACGACCGTCTTGCCGGCGCCCGTCGGTGCCGCGACGAGCACGCCGCGCCCCTCCTCGAGGGCCTCGCACCCGCGGACCTGGAAGTCGTCGAGGGTGAAGCCCAGCAGCTCGCGGAACTCCTCGAGCTGGGGCCGGTCGCCCCCGCCCCGGGCTCGGCGACGGGTCTCGCGCTCGCGGGACGCCGCGTAGCGCTCCGCAGGCGAGAGCGTCTCGGGGTCTGGGCCCGCGGAGCGGCCCGGGCGGCCGTGCGTGGGGGTCGTGCGGTCGGGTGCAGCGGCCATGCCGCCAGCCTACGGTGCGCGGGCGACGCTCCGGGCGACGCCGAGCCGGGGCCCACGACGCGGCGTCAGGGCGCGGCGGGTGCCAGGACGCGCAGCGCGCCGGCGACGACCCGCACCTCACGCGGCAGGCAGCCGATCAGCTCCCCGTCGGCGAACGCGGGCGGGGGCGCGACGCCCTGGTCGGTGGCCTCAAGGCGGACCCGGACGACGCGGCGCACGTCCACCACCCGGTGCCCGACGTGCTTGCCCACGTACGTGAGCGGGAACACCCGCAGCGCGCCGTGCCGGGTCAGGGGGCCGGCCAGCACGAGGTCGAGGTCGCCGTCGTCGACGAGCGCACCCGGCGCGATGCGGATACCGCCGCCGATCGCCGGCCCGTTCGCGACGGCGACGAGGGTGCCCGGCGAGTCCCAGACCGAGGTGACCGTGCCGCCGTCGGCGCGCGACTCGATCTGCAGGCGGTAGCCGAACGGCCGGAAGCGCGCGAGCTCCTGGAGCGCGGCCACCGCGTACTTGGCGCGTCCTCGCGGGCGCCGCATGCCGTTGGCCCGGGCGTTCACCGCCGCGTCGAGCCCCGCCGACAGCACGCCGCAGAACCACCGCGGCTCCTCGTCGGGGTCGTCCGAGGTGACGCGGGCCGCGTCGACCACCCGGGGGCCGGCGTCGAGGGCGTCCACGAGCACGCGGACCGCGCGATCGACGTCCCGGACCGGCAGCCGCAGGGCGCGGGCGTAGTCGTTCCCGGAGCCGGCCGCGACGATCCCGAGCGGCGTGCCCTGGCCGGCGCACACGTTGGCGCCCAGATGCACCATGCCGTCGCCCCCGACGACGACGAGCGCGTCCAGGCCGTCCGCGGCCGCGGCGCGCGCCCGGGCGAGGGCGTCGTCGAAGCTCGACCCGGAGAGCTCGCGCACCTCGAAGCCCCGCTCGCGCAGCCGGGCGAGGGTCCGGACGCCGGCGCGGTCGGCGTGGCCCCGGTCGGCCGTCGGGTTGACGACGACCCCCAGGACGCGTGGGCTCATACGGCGAGCCGCTCGGCGTCGTCGCGGGCCACGCGACGGTCGTGCAGCGCGCTCACGCCGACGGCGGCGAAGTAGAGCAGGCACATCGGGATCGCGACGATGATCATCGTGATCGCGTCGGGGGTCGGCGTCATGACCGCCGAGAACAGGAAGACCAGGAACACCGCCCACCGCCAGCCGGCCAGCAGGGTCCGGGCGCTCATCAGGCCGACGAAGTTCAGCGCGACCAGGACCACGGGCAGCACGCACGCGATGCCGAACGCGAGGATCAGCCGCATCACGAAGCTCAGGTAGCCCTGGGCGTCCGTGAGGTTGCTCGCCCCGTCGGGGACGAAGTCGGTGAGGATCGTCACGGCGCGCGGCAGCATGAGCCAGGCCATGAACGCGCCGCCCGCGAACAGCGGGACCGCCGCACCGAGGAAGCCGACGGCGTAGCGCCGTTCCTTGCGCGTCAGCCCCGGCGTCACGAACGCCCAGAGCTGGTACAGCCACCACGGGCTCGTGATCAGGACGCCGAGGAACAGCGAGACCTTGATCTGCATGTCCAGGGCGCTCGCGAGCCCCGTGAAGTTGAGCCGGACGTCCTTGCCCGCCTCCGTGGCGGCGTCGAGCAGGGGCTTCTGCAGGGCCTCGAAGACGGGCGTGTAGCAGAACCACCCGACCACGGCGCCGACCACGAGGCCGAGCGCCGCGAGCACGACACGCTTGCGCAGCTCACGCAGGTGCGCGAGCAGGGGCATCCGCCCCTCGGGGTTGACGCGGCGTGAGCTGCGCGCCACCGTCAGCTCGACGGGGTCGCGTCGTCCTTCGGGGACGCGACAGGGTTCGTACCCGGGGCGATGTGGGGCTCACGGTCGTACAGCAGCCCCGGTGCGGGGGCCGGCTGGGACGGGGCGGCCGGCTGCGTGGGCGCCGCGGGACCCGGCTGCGCCTGCTGCGGCAGGGCCGCGGGCTGCGCGGGCGCCTGGGGCGCCGGGCCCGAGTCCTCCGTGAGGTCCTTGACCTCGTTCTTGAAGATCTTCATCGACTGGCCGACGCTCTTCGCGAGGTCCGGGAGGCGACGCGCCCCGAACAAGAGCAGCACGACGACGAGCAAGACGATGACGTGCCAGGGCTTCACAGCGACACCACTCCCTGATGGATCGACGGGCCCGGCGCGTGCCGGCCGTCCGCGGCCTCCTCGCCGGACCGCTCACCCCATCGTAGGGCCTGCGCGGGCCGGGCCCGGCACCGCGCACGCCGCCGCGGGTCGGGCGCCCGCGCGGTTCAGCGGTTGAACTCGCTCCACCGGTCGTAGGTGGCCTGGTGGGAGGCGCGTCGACGGGCGCGGCGCTCGTCGCGCTCGAGCCGCAGCGTGAGGAGCCGGGCACGGTGCTCGGCGGGGTCGTCGAACAGGGTCGGGCGGATCTCCTCCTGCGCGGCCCGCTGGGCGGCGACGGCGGCGTCGATGCTCCGCGACAGGTCCTCGAACGCGCGCCCGGCGGTGGACAGCTCGCGGAGCAGCCCCTTCCCGGCGCGCCACAGGCGCAGCCCGACGAGCACGAACGTCGCCGCCGCGCCCAGTGCGAGCAGCCACCACACGAGCGTCCACACCGTCATGCGTGTCCCCCTCGGCCGAAGTCGTCGTCGGGCCGGTCGCCCTGACCCAGCCGAGCGTAGGCGCCGAGCGCGGCGCGCGCGGCCTCGGCGACGTCGACCGCGGGCCACGGCGGGGTGACCGAGCGCACGTGCCGGGCCTGCTGGAGCAGCAGGTGGCGCAGCCAGACCGGGTCGGCCACGCGGAGCGTCACCTCGAAGGTACCGTCGTCGCGGTTGCGGACGGACTCGACCGGCACCTCTTCCGCGACCCAGCGTGCCGGGGAGTCGAACACGATCGTCACGAGCTCGGCGGACTCGTCGGGCACGAACGCGACCCGCTCGACCGCGCCGTCCCGGGCGTCGCCGCGGGGCTCCACCGGCTCGTCGAGCGTCCGGGCCTCGAGGATCCGGTCGAGCCGGAAGGTGCGCTGGTCGTTCGACCGGTAGCACCAGGCCAGCAGGTAGGAGTGCTCGTCCTCCGTCACGAGGCGCAGCGGGTCGACGTCGCGCTCGCTCGAGACGTCCGCGGCCGTCACGTACCGGATCCGCAGCCGCCGGCCGCGCACCAGGGCGTCGCGCACGGTCGCCGCGACGGCCGGGTCGCCCTCGAGCGCGAGCTCGACGTCGACGGCGGCGGCCGCCTCGCCCGTGGCGTCGGTGAGCTTCTCGAGCGCCGAGTCGACGACCGACCGCGCGCCCGGCCCCGCGGTCGCGATCGCCGACCGCAGCGCGCGGAGCGCGGCGACGAGCGCCACGGCCTCACGGGTCCCGAGCCGCAGGGGCCGCGTCATGCCGCGGGCCTCGACGAGCCGCACGACGCCGCGCTCGAGGGCGCCGGCGTCGAAGTCGAGCAGGTCGTCGGGCCAGTAGCCCGGCGTGCCGGAGACCCAGAGGGCGTCCACGTCGTCGAGGACCTGCCGCGGCGAGACACCGAAGCGGCGCGCCAGGTCGTCGACCGTGACCGCGCCCGCCGCGTCGAGGTACGCGACCATGCCCAGCAGGCGCACGAGACGCTCGTCGGCGCGTTCAGCCACGGTCCACCCCTGTCTCGTCGTCCGCTCCCCGCCGTCCGTCGCCCGCCACGTCGAGGCTCGCCGCCGTCCGCAGCCGGGCGACGACGGCGTCCCGCAGGTCGGGTGGGTCCAGCACGACGATCGCGTCGGCGTACCCCGCGAGCTCGGACGCGAAGCCCGCGACCCCCGTGAACGGCACCTCGAGCACGTCCCGGCCGTCGGCGGTCATCGGGTCCTCGCTGACGTCGCTCGAGTACGTCCGTTCCGGTCGCGCGGCGCGGGCACGGACCGCGCCCGCGCGCTCCGGCACGACCGCGAGCCGTGCGACCCGCTCGCGCCCGCCGCGCCCGGACAGGAACGCGTCGACGTCGACCTCGGCGGGCAGCTCGAACGACCGCGGCGCGCCGCTCGGCCGGACGTTGCCCTCGATCCGGCTGAGCCGGAACGCGCGCGGCGCCTCGCGGTCGCGGTCCCGCCCGAGGACGTACCAGCCGCCGCGGCGCGCCGCGAGCCGCCACGGCTCGACCTCGCGTTCGCGCACCTCGCCCGTCGACGCCGCCCGGTACGTGAAGCGCACGGGGCGACGGTCCTGGATCGCGTCGAGCAGCGGCCCGAACGCGCGCCCCGCGGCCCGGACGCGCGGGGTCAGGCCGGCGACGACGTCCGTCCCGGAGTCTCCGACGCCCGGGTCGCCCCGGCCCGCGGCGCGCAGCTTCGTGAGGGCCCGGGCGGTGTCGGTCCGCAGCGTCTTGTCCTGCCAGAACTGCGCCGCGAGCGACAGCACGCCGAGCTCGGCGGACGTCAGGTCGACGGGCGCCAGGGTGTACGCGTCGAGGTCGACCCGGTACCCGACGTCGTCGCTGTGGCCGCCCGCGTCCACCGTCAGGACGGGGATCCCGAGCTCGCGCAGCGTGTCCTTGTCCCGCTCGAACATCCGCTCGAACGCGTCGGGCGAGGGTGCGTCCCCGTACCCGGCCACGGACGTGCGCACCTGTTGCTTGCTCATCGACGACGGCGCGTTCACGAGCGCGATGACGAGGTTCAGCAGGCGTTCGGCCGGCGGGATCTGGGAGGGCATCGGCACCACGCTACTGGCCTGTAGCGTTGCTGTGTGATCACGTGGCGCTCGGGGACGGTGGTGTCGCACGGGCGGAGCTGGCCCGGCGCGCTCGAGATGACGGTCCGGCTGGCCGGGGAGGACCCCCGGGAGGCCGCCGACGACGTCCCCGCGGCCGACGTCCGAGCCCTCGCCTACACCGGCCTGGTGGGCGAGCCGGCGCCCGGCTCGCGCGTCCTCCTCAACGTCGGCGCTCTGCGGCGCGGCCTCGGGACCGGCGGGTACGCGCTGGCCGTCGCACCTGCCGACGCCCTGCCCGCCGACCCGCCGCCCGGGCCCGGCCACCTCGTCAAGGCGCGCTACACGCCCCTGCAGACCCTCGTCCTCGGCGTCGACGAGCAGGAGTCCCCGCACCACGACACGCTCCGCGACGCCGACGACCTCGACGGGCTGCCGGTGGTCGTGGCGGACCTCCACTCCGCGCTCCCCGCGATCCTGGCCGGGGCCCGGCACGCCGCGGCGCTCGCCGGGCGCCGTGCCCCGCGCGCCGTCTACGTCATGACCGACGGCGGCGCGCTCCCGGCCGCGTTCTCGCGCACCGTCGCGGGGCTGCGGGAGGCCGGCTGGCTCGACGCGAGCGTCACCGTCGGGCAGGCGTTCGGCGGGGACCTCGAGGCGGTGACCGTCCACACCGGCCTCCTGGCCGCGCGGCACGTCGCGGACGCCGAGCTCGTCGTCGTCGCGCAGGGGCCGGGGAACCTCGGCACCGGCACCCGGTGGGGGTTCTCGGGCGTGGCCGCGGGCGAGGCCGTCAACGCCGCCGCGACCTTGGGCGGGCAGGCCGTCGCCTCGCTGCGCGTGTCCGGCGCGGACGCTCGCGACCGCCACCGCGGCGTCTCGCACCACTCCCTCACCGCGTACGGGCGTGTCGCGCTCGCGCCTGCCGACGTGCCGGTCCCCGTGCCCGACCCGGAGGTCGCGGCGACCTGGCCCGCCGGGCTGCCGGAGCGGATCCGCGAGCAGGCCGCGACGCTGACCCGCTGCCCCGCCGGGCACCGGCTCGTCGACGTCCCCGCCGACGCCGGGCTCCTGGCGGCGCTCGCGGCCACGCCCGTCGGGCTGTCGACCATGGGGCGCGGGCTCGACGGCGACCCGGCGTCGTTCGTCGCGGCCGCGGTGGCCGGGGTGCACGCGGCTGGCGTCTGACCGACCCGGCGGGCCGGCACCGGAACGGGTGTGACGAACGTCACCGCGCGGAGCGGGAAAATGCACCCGGTGCATGCGTGCACCAGGTGCAAGAATTGAGGCATGTCCCCCGCTACCGCCGAGCTCGCCGATCCCGTCGAGCCGCTCGAGCCCGACGCGGAGCCCGCGCTCGGCACGCGGGAGCGCAAGAAGCGCGCCACCCGGCGCGCGCTGATCGCGTCGGCCCAGACCCTCGTCGCCGAACGTGGCCTCGACGGCGCCACCATCGAGGACATCTGCGAGCGCGCCGGCGTCGCGAGGCGCACGTTCTTCAACTACTTCGAGACCAAGGAAGACGCTGCCCTCGGCTGGAGCGAGGACGCCGTCGACCCCGCCGCAGGCGAGCTCTTCGCCGCCGGCGGCCCCACCGGAAATCTCCTGGACGACCTCGTCGCCCTCGTGGGTACCGTGCTCGCCGCGCACGACTTCCGTCACGACGAGGTCCACCACAAGGGCGAGCTCGTCCGCGGCGAGCCGCGGCTGCTCGCCCGCCAGCTCTGGCGCTTCGAGCAGACCATGACCGCGACCGCGGACCTGTTCCGCCGGCGCTCGGACCTCGGCGTCGACGACCAGTCGATCGACGGCGAGGTCGGAGCGTTCCTCGTCGTCTCGCTCGTCCGGCTCACGCACCAGCTCTGGACGGTCAGCGGCGAGCAGGGCGAGCTCGCCGACCACCTGCCGACGGCCGTCAGCCAGCTCAAACAGCTCTTCGCGGCCTGAACGCCGCGGCCGCCGACCACCACGCGGCCACGAACCGACCATGCAGCACCACCCGACTGCGGCCCACCCGATGAGCCGACGGCTCCCGCCCGGTCGAACCGACGGGTAGCCCCCCCGACCCTGCCCCCCGACACCCTGGAGTCACCATGTCCTCCCCGACCGAACCGGCGCCGCCCGCCCAGGCGCCCGCCGGCGGCCCACCCGAGGCCGCCGGTCCCGTCGTCGTGCTCACCCAGCGCACGATCTGGGTCATATTCTCCGCGCTCATCGCGGGGATGTTCCTGTCCTCGCTCGACCAGATGATCGTGTCGACCGCCATGCCGACGATCGTCGGCGAGCTGCACGGCGTCGAGCACCAGGCGTGGCTCGCCACGTCGTACCTGCTGGCCATGTCGATCGTCATGCCGCTCTACGGCAAGTTCGGTGACGTCTGGGGCCGCCGCTGGCTGTTCCTCGTCGCGATCGGCGTCTTCACCCTCGCGTCGGCGGGCGCCGCCATGTCGACCTCGTTCGGCGAGCTCGTCTTCTTCCGCGGACTCCAGGGCGTCGGCGGCGGCGGGCTCGCGATCCTCGCGATGGCGATCATCGCGGACATCGTCCCCGCGAAGGACCGCGGCAAGTACATGGGCCCCATGGGCGGCATCTTCGGCCTCGCCGCCGTCGCCGGCCCGCTCCTCGGCGGCTGGTTCACCGAGGGCCCCGGCTGGCGCTGGTGCTTCTGGATCAACGTCCCCATCGGCATCATCGCGTTCGTCGTCGCCTACAAGGCGCTGCGCCTCCCGTCGCACCACGCGACCAAGCGCGTCGACTGGCTCGGCACCGTCACCATGGCGCTCGCGACCACGGGCATCATCGTCGTGGCTTCCTGGCCCAGCCTGTCGAACTCGACCGGCTACGACTGGGGCTCCGCAGGCCTGCTCTCGACCCTGGTCGCGACGATCGTCCTGGCCGTCGTGTTCGTGCTGGTCGAGCTGCGCGCGGACGACCCGATCCTGCCGCTGCGTCTGTTCAAGAACAGCACCTTCACCTTGACCACGGCGATCGGCTTCGTGATCGGCGCGGGCATGTTCGCCGGCATCCAGTTCCTGCCGACGTACCTGCAGATCGTCAAGGGCGAGGGCGTCACGGCGTCCGGCCTGCTCCTCATCCCGATGATGGTCGGCATGATGGGTGCCGCGATCGTGTCCGGTGCGCTCATCGCCAAGCGCGGCAAGTACCGCGTGTACCCGATCGTGGGTCTGGCGATCGCCGCCGCCGACCTGGCCTGGCTGACGACGCTCGCCGTCGACACGAGCCTGTTCGTGTTCGGCGCCATGATCTTCGTGTTCGGTCTCGGCATCGGACTCGTGATGCAGAACATCATCCTGGCCGTGCAGAACTCGGTGGACCCGCACGAGATCGGTGTCGCGACGAGCGCGAACTCGTACTTCCGCGAGATCGGCGCGACGCTCGGCATCGCCGTGATCGGCACGATCTTCACGTCGCGGCTCACGGAGCGCCTGACGGACGTGTTCTCGCAGGCGGGCGGCGCGCCCGGGGGCGGCGGCGCCGACTCGCTGACGCCGGACGTCGTCAAGCAGCTCCCCGAGCCCATCCACTCGGGCGTGCTCAACGCCTACGTGGACGCGCTCGCGCCGACCTTCTGGTACCTCGTGCCGATCGGCGTCCTGGCCCTCGTCATGGCGTTCTTCCTCCCGCAGCTCAAGCTGTCGGAGCACGCCGGCATGGTCGCGCGCGGCGAGGCCGTCGCAGCGCCGAAGGCCGGTGGTGAGGCCGAGCTCGTCGAGGGTGCCGTGCCCGCGGCACCCGAGGCGGTCGCGGTGGGCGCCGTCACCGAGGGATCGCGCACGGAGCAGCACGCGCCGGGCGGCGCGTCCGCTCCGCCGCGCCAGGCGGACTGAGCGCACGGCCCGCGGCCGGCGCAGCAGCGCGAAGGGCCGGGGTGGTCGGACGACCGCCCCGGCCCTTCGCCGTGTCCTCAGCGCCCAGGTTCGGGCTCCTCGGCCGCAGACGGGTCGGCGGGCTCGTCCAGGTCGGAGAGGTCCACGGGGACGTCCCGCTTGGCCTCCGGCTCGAGGACGCCCTCGGCGCCGACCGTCGCGTCGTCGGGCACGGTCCCCTGTGCGTCGTCGTCGGGCGCGCCGAGCCGTGCGTGCCCGACGACGGACACCGCCGCCCCGAACGTCCAGTCGCCCTCGACGACCAGGGACTCGGCGAGGACGAGCGACGGCACGCCGTCGGGGAACCGGGCGTCGAAGTCCGCGACGGTCCGGTAGTGGTCGGGGTCCAGCGTGATGTCCGGCTCCGGCACGGTCGCGCGCACCGTCCCGTCATCGCCCAGCGTGTACACGTCGGAGCGGAGTCGGAGCAGGTCGTCCGTGGTCTTGACCGGCAGGAACCGTTCGCGGCCGACCTCGATCACCGCCGCGTCCTCGAACAGCTCGATCGCGGCGCCCATGGCCGTCTCGATCTGGACGACGCGCGGCGACGACGGGTCCGCGGGGTCGACGGTCTTCTCGTTGCGGATGAGCGGGAGGGGCAGGACGCCGTCGTGCGCGGCGAGCAGCTCGGCGAGCCGGTCGAGGTCGAGCCAGAGGTTGTTGGTGTTGAAGAACAGGTGCCGCCCGATGTCCGAGGCGGCGTCCTTGTCCTCGTCGGCGATCTGCGACGTCTCGCGGAGCACGATCCGGTGGTCCGACGCGCGGACGACGAGGTGCCCGCCCTTGCGGTCCGCGGGGGTCCGGCGCGCCACCTCGGCCCCGAAGCCGGCCCCGGTCGACGCGAACCAGCCCGCCATCGCGGCCGACGGCGCGGAGCCCAGGTTGTCCGCGTTCGCGACCGCCGCGTACCGGAAGCCGGCGGCGCGGAGCGCCTCGAGCGTGCCGGACGTCTGGAGCGCGGTGTACAGGTCGCCGTGCCCGGGCGGGCACCACTCGAGCTCGGGGTCCGCGGGCCACTCGACCGGCGTCAGGTCGTCGGCGCGGAGCTTCGTCTCGCGGTTCTGCAGGAAGTCCTGGGGGACGTCGTCCACGGGGAGGTCCGGGTAGGCCGCGAGCGCGGCGAGGCTGTCGTCCCGGGTCCGGAAGCTGTTCATGAGCACGAGCGGGAGCCGGACGCCGTAGCGCTCGCGCGCGGCAAGGACCTGCCGCGCGATCACGTCGAGGAAGGTGAGGTCCCCGCGGACGGGCAGGAGCGACTTGGCCCGCTGCATCCCCATCGACGTCCCGAGGCCGCCGTTGAGCCGGACGAACGCCGTGCGGGCCAGCGCGTCGCGCGCCGCCTCGTCGTCCGCGGGCGCGCCGTCGTCGGCGCCCTCGAGGCCCGCCGCGCGTGCGACGTCCGTGAGGGGCTCGACATCGGACTCGGGCAGGATCCCGGTCTCGCCCTCCTCCAGCAGGTGGTAGCCGTGCTCGAACACCTTGATCGCGACGTCGGGAACCCCCGCGTCGCGCATCTTGTCCCGGGCCAGGTCGAGGCCGTGTGGTCCGTCCATGTCCCTGATCGTAGGGGTGCGACCCTCGGCAGGGCGCGGCGGGTCTCGCTACGGTAGGGAGCGTGACCAGCACGCCAGCGCTCCCGTCCGCCGAGACCTTCGCCGCCGAGTTCCGCGACCAGCTGCTCCACGAGCAGGGCGTGAGCCTGCGAACGGCCTCCCCCACCGACCTCTACACGGCGCTCGGCCGCACGGTGCGGCGCCACCTCGTCGACGGGTGGTTCGACACCCTCGCGACGCAGCTCCCCCGGCGGTCCAAGGTCGTCGCGTACCTGTCCGCCGAGTACCTGCTCGGGCGTCAGCTCGAGAACGCGCTCCTCGCCACCGGCCTGACCGACGTGGCGCGCGAGGCCCTCGCCTCGCTCGACGTCTCGTTCGACGAGGTCGTCGCCCAGGAGGTCGAGCCCGGCCTCGGCAACGGCGGCCTCGGTCGGCTGGCCGCGTGCTTCGTCGACTCCCTCGCGACCCTCGACATCCCCGCCGTGGGCTACGGCATCCGGTACGAGTACGGGATCTTCCGGCAGACGTTCGTCGACGGCCGCCAGGTCGAGCAGGCGGACGACTGGCTGGCGCTCGGCTCGCCGTGGGAGCTGCCGCACCCCGAGATGGCCGTGACCGTCGGCTTCGGGGGCACGGTCGATGGCGAGGACGGGACCGCCGAGCCGCGCCGGTGGACGCCGGGCTGGACGGTCGAGGCCGTCCCCTACAACTACCTCGTGCCCGGGTACGGGACGCGCAACGTCAACACGCTGCGGCTGTGGAGCGCGCGCGCGACCAAGGCGTTCAATCTCCAGACCTTCAACGCCGGCGACTACGAGGCGGCCGTGCGCGGCCAGACGTACGCCGAGAACATCTCCAAGGTCCTCTACCCGGAGGACTCGACGCCGCAGGGCAAGGAGCTGCGCCTCCAGCAGCAGTACTTCTTCGTGGCCGCGTCGCTCCGCGACCTGCTCGACCGCGTCGTCGACGACGAGGACTGGGACGCGATCCCGGACCGCGTCGCGTTCCAGCTCAACGACACGCACCCCGTCATCGGCATCCCCGAGCTCCTGCGGATCCTCGTCGACGAGCACGGGCTCGCGTGGGACCGCGCCTGGGGCATCACGCGCCGGACGTTCAACTACACCTGCCACACGCTCCTGCCGGAGGCTCTCGAGATCTGGTCGGTCGAGCTCCTGGGACGCCTGCTGCCCCGGCACCTCGAGATCATCTACCGGATCAACGAGGAGTTCCTCGACAGCCTGCGCGAGCAGGGCGCGAACGAGCTCCAGGTGCGGCGGATGTCGATCATCCAGGAGAGCCCCGAGCGGGCCGTCCGGATGGCGTTCCTGGCGACCGTCGGGTCGTCCCGCGTCAACGGCGTCGCCGAGCTGCACAGCCAGCTCCTGCGCGACGTCGTCCTGCACGACTTCTCCCAGCTGTGGCCCGACCGGTTCACGAACGTGACCAACGGCGTGACGCCCCGCCGATTCCTCCGCCTCGCCAACCCGGGCCTGTCAGGCCTGATCGACGAGGCGATCGGCGACGGGTGGGTCCGGGACCTCGACCAGCTCCGCGGGCTCGAGCCCTACGCGGACGACCCGGCGTTCCGCGAGCAGTTCCGCGCCGTCAAGGCCGCGAACAAGCAGCGGCTGGTCGGCCTGCTCGCGGAGCGTGACGGCCTGACCGTCAGCCCCGACGCGATGTTCGACGTCATGATCAAGCGCCTGCACGAGTACAAGCGCCAGATGCTCAAGGTGCTGCACGTCGTGACCCTCTACGACCGCGTGCTGCGCGGTGAGCTGCGGCCCGAGGACATCACGCCGCGCGTCGTCGTGTTCGGCGCGAAGGCCGCGCCCGGCTACAAGATGGCGAAGGAGATCATCGCGCTCATCAACGCGGTGGGCGCCGCCGTCGACGCCGCCCCCGAGCTGCAGGGCCGCCTGCGCGTCGCGTTCCCGGCCAACTACAACGTGACCCTCGCGGAGAAGCTCATCCCGGCGGCGGACCTGTCCGAGCAGATCTCGCTCGCCGGCAAGGAGGCGTCCGGCACGGGCAACATGAAGCTCGCGCTCAACGGCGCGCTGACGATCGGCACGCTCGACGGCGCGAACGTCGAGATCCGGGACCTCGTCGGCGACGAGAACTTCTTCCTGTTCGGGCTCACCGAGCCCGAGGCCCAGTCCGTGCAGGACGCCGGCTACGACCCGGGCTCGTACTACGAGGCCGACGCCGACCTGCGGGGCGCGATCGACCTCATCGCGTCGGGCGCGTTCTCGGCTGGCGACCGCGCCGTCTTCGAGCCGATCGTCTCCGACCTGCTCTGGAAGGACCGGTTCCTCGTCCTCGCCGACTACCGCGCCTACCTCGACGCGCAGACCCGCGTCGAGACCGCGTACGCCGACCCGGACGCCTGGTCGCGCGCGGCGATCCTCAACGTCGCCCGGACCGGGTTCTTCAGCTCCGACCGGTCGATCCGTGACTACCTCGACCGCGTGTGGCACGCGGACCCGGCCGCGGCGGAGCCCCGCCCGTCCTGACGACGCGGCTCCCGGCGACCGCGCGCCGCGCGGCTTAGCGTGGAGGCATGGACTGGGCCGCCTGGTTCGGGACGGACGAGTACGACGTCGCGCGCGAGGTCCTGCTGCGGGGCTTCGCGGCGCTGACGATCGTCGCGCTCGCGTCCGCCCTCGCCCAGTTCCCCGCGCTGCTCGGCCGGCACGGGCTCGAGCCGGTCCCGCCGTTCGTCGCCCGGACGTCGTGGCGACGCGCGCCGTCGGTCTTCCGGTGGCGGTACTCCGACCGCCTGTTCCGGTGCTACGCGTGGGTGGGGATCGTGCTTGCCGCGAGCGTCGTCGTCGGGCTGACGCAGGCGGGGCCGTGGTGGCTCGTCACGGTCGTCTTCCTGCTGCTGTGGGCGCTCTACCTGTCGATCGTGAACGTCGGGCAGACGTTCTACGCGTTCGGCTGGGAGTCGCTGCTGTGCGAGGCGCTGTTCCTCCTCGCGTTCCTGGGTTCGACGCGGGTCGCGGTGCCCGTGGTCGTCGTCGGGCTGTCGCGCTGGCTGCTGTTCCGGCTCGAGTTCGGCGCCGGGCTCATCAAGCTGCGGGGTGACCGCGCCTGGCGCGACCTGACGGCGATGTACTACCACCAGGAGACGCAGCCCATGCCCGGCCCGCTGTCCTGGTGGGCGCACCACCTGCCCGCGCGCTGGCACCGGATCGAGGTCGTCGGGAACCACGTCGCACAGCTCGGCGCACCGGTGCTGCTCGTTGCGCCGCAGCCCGTCGCGTCGGTGGGGGCCGGCGTCATGGTGCTCACCCAGCTCTGGCTGGTGCTCACGGGGAACTTCTCGTGGCTCAACTGGGCGGCGATCGTCCTCGCGCTCGGCGTGGTGAGCGACGGGGTGTGGGCACGGGTGCTCCCCTGGGTCCCCGACGACGCCGCCGTGTCCGTGGGCTCCCGTCCGCCCGACGACGTCCCGGTCGACTTCGCGGTGGTGGCCGGGCTCGCGGCGGCGCTGCTCCTGGTCAAGAGCTGGCGCCCCCTGCTCAACCTGTTCTCGAGCCACCAGCTCATGAACGCGAGCTTCGACCGGTACCGGCTCGTCAACGCCTACGGCGCGTTCGGGTCGATCACGAAGGACCGGTTCGAGGTGGTCGTCGAGGGGACGCGCGAGGCCGACGAGGACCGGGAGCCGCGCTGGGTCGCGTACGAGTTCCGCGGCAAACCGGGCGACGTGCGCCGCCGCCCGCCCCAGGTCGCGCCCTACCATCTCCGGCTGGACTGGATGATGTGGTTCCTCGCCCTGCGCGGGTACCGGGACCCCTGGGGCGGCTCGTGGTTCGACGTCTTCCTGCTGCGCCTGCTCGAGGCGGACCGCCCGACGCTCGCCCTGCTCCGCCGCGACCCCTTCCACGGCGAACGGCCCGTGGCCGTGCGTGCGGTGCTGTACCGCTACCGGTACACGACGCGCGAGGAACGGCACCGGACGGGCGCGTTCTGGGCGCGCGAGGAGCTGACGCTGCTCGAGCCGCCACTGACGCTCACCGCTGCGCGCCGCGCCGCGGACTGAGCGGAGGAACCGGGCCGGGTCGGGGTGCGAACGCCGCGGGGGCGGGCGACGGTGGGAGGAAGGCGGCACGAGAGCCGCGCCGCGCTCGAAGGAGGTCCCCAGGATGGCATCGCAGAAGCCCACCCCGCACTACACGGTCCCCGGAATGTCGCTCGAGGACGGGCAGAAGGTCGCGACGATCCTCCAGGACCGGCTGAACTCCCTCAACGACCTCGCCCTGACGCTCAAGCACGTCCACTGGAACGTCGTCGGGCCGCACTTCATCGCCGTGCACGAGATGATCGACCCGCAGGTCGAGGAGGTCCGGGCGATGGTCGACCAGACGGCCGAGCGGATCGCGACGCTCGGCGGGTCGCCGCAGGGCACGCCGGGAGCGCTCGTCGCGAGCCGTTCGTGGGAGGACTACTCGCTGGGCCGCGCCTCGGCCATCGCGCACCTCGGCGCGCTCGACGAGGTCTACCAGGGTGTCATCTCGGCGCACCGCCAGGCCGCCGAGGACACCGAGGAGCTCGACGACGTCACCAACGACATGCTCATCGGCCACCTGCACTCGCTCGAGCAGTTCCACTGGTTCGTCCGTGCCCACCTCGAGAACGCGGGCGGCGACCTCTCGACCGAGGACAAGCGGACCGAGCGCTCGGCCGCGAACGCCGCCGAGAAGGGCGCGCGCGGCGAGCCGTGACGGGCGCCGTCGTGCGCTCCGACGCGTGGCGGGACCTCAGGGGGTCCGCTGGCGCGAGCGCACGGCGGCGGTGAACGCCTCCACACTGTCGACGACGGCCTCGAACCGCGCCGAATGGAACACGTCGAAGGAATGCTGGGCGCCCGGCAGCTCGGCGTAGACGACCGGTTCGGTCGAGACGGCCCGCAGGCGGGCGACGAACCGGCGCGCCCCCTCGACGGTCCCCCACGTGTCCTTGGTCCCGTGCGCGACGAAGAAGGGCGGCGCGCCGGGGCTCAGGTACGGGCCGGGCTGGAGCGGGTCGGGGCCGTCGTCGGGGTGGCCCCCGAACGCGTGGCCGTAGTAGCCGTAGAGCAAGACGGCTGCGGCCACGGAGGTGTCGGCCGACTCGAAGCCCGGCTGGAACGCCGGGTCGTTCGCGGTGAGGGCGCACGTGCCCGCGATGTTCGCGCCGGCCGAGCTGCCCGCGACGAAGACGGTCGACGGGTCGGCCCCGTACTCGGCGCCGTGCTCACGGACCCAGGCGATGACCCGCTTGGCGTCGATCTGGTGGCCCGGGAACGTGGTCTCGGGACGGAGCCGGTAGTTCGCGCTGACGCAGACCCAGCCCTGGCCGGCGAGCCGGTGGAGGAGCGGCTTGGCCTCGCGGCTCTTTCCTCCTGAGCGGTACCCGCCGCCGTGGAGGTAGACGAGGACGGGTGCGTCCGCGGGGGCGTCCCGCCGGCGGTAGACGTCGAGAAGGTTCGCCCGGCCCGCCGCGGGCCCGTAGCTGACGTTGCGGATCCGCTCGAGGCCCGGCTGCGTGACGGCCACCGGGAAGAGCAGGATCCGGGCCCAGGGGCGGTGTCGCCGCAGCGGCCCGGTCACGCGCTCGCGCCAGTCGTGCCCCAGCCCCGCCAGGAGCGCCCCGCTCACCACGCGGTCGCTCCGCACGCCGCGCCACGCCCCATAGCCCAGCGCGACCACCGTGAGGGCGGCGAGCTCGACGGCCGCCTGAGCCGGCGACGAGGTGAGGTCGCCCTCCGCCCAGGCGAGCGCGGTCGCGGCCACCAGGAGGTAGATCCCGAAGAACGGCAGCTCGGCGAGGACCTGGCCGAAGACGAAGCTCATCATCGCGACCGGGTGGGGGCGCCGCGGCGCGACCACGGCGAAGAAGGTGCACCAGGCCACCAGGACGACGGTGAAGACGTAACCCACGAGAACCCCCGGATCGACGACGACAGTGTGACGATACGTTCCGTCTCGTCTGATCCTGGGGCACCCGTCTTCCACTGTCAAGACGATACGTACTGTCTCGCCTAGACTGGGCGACATGGCACGAACCCCCGACGCAGCCCGGCGCAGCGAGACAAGTCGCCAGGCCGTCCTCGCCGCCACCGCGGCCATCTGTGCGGAGAGCGGCTACCAGCGGCTCACCATCGAGGCGATCGCCGCCCGCGCGGGTGTCGGCAAGATGACGATCTACCGGTGGTGGCCCTCCAAGGGCGCGATCGTGCTCGACCTCCTGGACCAGGCCGCGGCCGTCGGCATCGACCCGCCCGACACGGGCGACCTCGCGGCAGACCTCCGCAGCCTCCTGGTCGAGGTGATCGACATCCTCACGCCGCTCGACAGCTCACCCGCGATCGGGCTGCTGGCCGAGTCCCTGCACGACTGCGCCCTCTCCCGCCAGGTCCACGAGCGCCTCATCCGCCCGCGCATCGCCACGTTCGAGCAGCGGCTGCGGCGTGCGCAGGAGGTCGGGCAGCTCCCGCCGGACGTGGACCTCGCCGTCGCCCTCGACCTGCTCTACGGGCCCATCTACCACCGGCTCGCCGTGCACCTCGACATGCCCGACGACGACCACCTCGACGCTCTCGTCGCCCACACGCTTCGCGCGCTCGGCGCGAGCGACACCGCGGCGCCGCCGTCGTCGAAGGATCCCGCCGCCCCGGCGTGACGGACGCCGCGCTCCCGTGAGGCGTCAGGCCTCGAACGGCGCAGGGTCGCCCGCGCCGACGCGGACGACCTCGGGCGCGCCGGACGACAGGTCGACGACCGTGGTGGGCTCGGTGCCGCAGTCCCCGCCGTCGACGACGGCGTCGACCGCGTGGTCGAGCTCCTCCTTGATCTGCCAGCCGTCGGTGAGGGGCTCGTCGTGGCCGGGGAGCAGCAGCGTGGACGACACGATCGGCTCACCGAGCGCGCGCACGATCGCGAGCGCGACGGGGTTGTCGGGGATCCGCACCCCGACCGTGCGCTTCTTGGGGTGCGCGAGGCGGCGGGGCACCTCTCCCGTGGCCTTGAGGATGAAGGTGTACGGCCCCGGGGTGGCCGCCCGGATGGACCGGAACGCGGCGTTGTCGACGATGACGAACTGGCCGAGCTGGGAGAAGTCCGCGCACACGAGCGTGAAGTCGTGCCGGGCGTCGAGCTGGCGCAGCCGTCGGATCCGGTCCGGCCCGGTCCGGCTGCCGAGCCGGCACCCGAGCGCGTAGCAGGAGTCCGTGGGGTAGACCACGAGGTCGTCCTCGCGCACGAGCTGGGCGACCTGCTCGATCGAGCGTGGCTGCGGGTTGACGGGGTGGACGTCGAAGTAGCGCGCCATGCCTCCGAGCGTAGGACGGTCCCGCGCGCGGGGCCGGGAGGCGGGCGCGAGAGTGGGGAATAGTTGCCGCCCTCGCCCCGTTGAGGCGGTCGATACATGCAAACGCATGAACCAGACGGACCGAGGCAGCGGGAGCGCAGCATGCAGTACGGCATCTTCACGGTCAGCGACGTCACGACCGACCCGACGACCGGGCGCACCCCCGACGACACCGAGCGCGTGCGCAACATCCTCACCATCGCCCAGCACGCCGACGAGGCCGGGCTCGACGTCTTCGCGACCGGCGAGCACCACAACCCGCCGTTCGTCGCGTCCTCCCCCACCACGATGCTCGGCTACCTCGCGGGCGTGACCAAGAACATCACGCTCTCGACCGCCACGACCCTCATCACGACCAACGACCCGGTCCGCATCGCCGAGGAGTACGCGATGCTCCAGGTGATCTCCGACGGCCGCATGGACCTCATGATGGGCCGCGGCAACACCGGCCCCGTCTACCCGTGGTTCGGCCAGGACATCCGTCAGGGCATCAACCTCGCGATCGAGAACTACGCGCTGGTCCGTCGCCTCTGGAGCGAGGACGTCGTCGACTGGGAGGGCAAGTTCCGCACGCCGCTCCAGGGCTTCACGTCCACCCCGCGCCCGCTCGACGGCGTCCCCCCGTTCGTCTGGCACGGCTCGATCCGCTCCCCCGAGATCGCCGAGCAGGCCGCCTACTACGGCGACGGGTTCCTGCACAACAACATCTTCTGGCCCATGGAGCACACCAAGCAGATGGTGGCCTTCTACCGTCAGCGCTTCGAGCACTACGGGCACGGGCGCGCCGACCAGGCGATCGTCGGGCTCGGCGGGCAGGTCTTCGTCCGCAAGGACTCGCAGAAGGCCTGGGACGAGTTCCGGCCGTACTTCGACAACGCGCCCGTCTACGGGCACGGGCCCTCGATGGAGGACTTCACGCGCGAGACCCCGCTGACGGTCGGCAGCCCGCAGCAGGTCATCGACCGGTACGCGGCGTTCCGCGAGGACGTCGGCGACTACCAGCGCCAGCTGTTCCTCGTCGACCACGCCGGCCTGCCGCTCAAGACCGTGCTCGAGCAGATCGACATCCTCGCCGAGGACATCGTCCCGGTGCTGCGTGCCGAGGCCGACAAGCACCGCCCCGAGGGCGTGCCGTCGAACCCGCCGTCCCACGCGGACCTCGTCGCCAAGGCGCAGGCCGCCGGCGAGGCGACCGGCCTGCACGTCGTCGGCGAGGACCGCTGGACCGGTCGCCGCGCCGAGGACGACGCCACCGAGACCGCCGACGCGGTGACCCGATGACCGGCGCCACCACCACCGGTGGGACACTTGACATGGTCAACCGACCCGGCCCCCACCCCCTCACCCGGAGGAGCATCGTGAACCTGCCCGAGCCCGCGAACCAGGACGACACGCGTCGCGTCGTCCTCGTCTCCGCCGGCCTGAGCCAGCCGTCGTCGACCCGGCTGCTGGGCGACCGCCTCGCCGAGGCGACCGTCGCGGCGCTCGCCGAGCAGGGGGTCCGGGCGACGGTGGAGACGGTCGAGCTGCGCGACCACGCGCACGCGATCATGGACACGATGCTCACCGGGTTCGCGTCCGGGGACCTCGCGCACGTCATCGAGCAGGTCACGCACGCGGACGCGCTCGTCCTCGTCACTCCGCTGTTCACCACGACGTACTCGGGCCTGTTCAAGTCGTTCGTCGACATCCTGGACAAGGACTCGCTCGTCGGGATGCCAGTGCTGCTCGGGGCCACGGGCGGGACGCCGCGGCACTCGCTCGCCCTCGAGTACGGGCTCCGCCCGCTGTTCACCTACCTCCGGGCCGACGTCGCCACGACGACCGTGTTCGCCGCGACCGACGACTGGGCCGAGGCCGGCGGCAGCGCGGGCACGCTGCCGGAGCGCGTCCGACGGGCGGGCGGCGAGCTCGCCCGCACGGTCGCCTCGCGCGCCGCGCGGAAGCCGGCGTCGTCCGGGCAGGACGCGCCCTTCGCCGGCACCCCGTCGTTCGAGGACATGCTCGGCGGGCTCGCGGGCTGACACCGGAACCGGCCGGACTCTCGCGCTCGCGGCCCGGACGACGCAGACTGGAGGCCGGACCGGGCCGGGTGCGCGCGCACCCGGCCGACCGGTCGCCCCCAGCCCTCGGAGGACCCACCGCGTGAGCACGCCCACCGTCACCACCGCGCCCGCCCTCGCCCCGTCGCGCACCGCACCCGACACCGCCACCACGGGCACGGGTGACCGGTCCCCGCGGGGCGAGCGGGCCCGGCCCGTGCTGCTGACCGTCGACGACGACCCGGGCGTCTCCCGGGCCGTCGCGCGCGACCTGCGCCGTCGGTACGGCGAGACCTACCGCGTGGTGCGGGCCGAGTCGGGCGAGCAGGCGCTCGACGCGCTGCGCGAGATCAAGCTGCGCGGCGAGACGGTCGCGGTCCTCGTCGCGGACCACCGCATGCCCGGCATGAGCGGCATCGAGTTCCTCGAGCAGGCGATGGACCTGTTCCCCGCCGCCCGGCGGATCCTGCTCACCGCCTACGCGGACACGGACGCCGCCATCCAGGCGGTCAACGTCGTCGACCTCGACCACTACCTCCTCAAGCCCTGGGACCCGCCGGAGGAGAAGCTCTACCCGGTGCTCGACGCGCAGCTCGAGGCGTGGTCGCGGCGCGCGCCCCAGCCCGTCGCCGAGACGAAGGTCGTCGGGCACCGCTGGCACGCGCGGTCCTCCGAGGTCCGCGAGCTCCTGGCCCGCAACGCGGTCCCCTACCGGTGGTTCGCTGTCGACTCGCCCGAGGGCGACCGGCTGCTGTCCGCCGCGGCCGGACGCCTCGGCACGACGTTCCCCGACCCACCCCCGCTCCCCGTGGTCGTCACGCCCGACGGCGGCGTCCTCGTCGCGCCCGACGACCCCGAGCTCGCGGAGCGGGTCGGGCTGGTCACGCGGCCGTCGTCGGACTTCTACGATCTCGTCGTGGTGGGAGGCGGGCCTGCCGGACTGTCGGCGGCGCTCTACGGCGCGTCCGAAGGCCTGCGGACGGCCCTCGTCGAACGGACCGCCACCGGTGGCCAGGCCGGCCAGTCGTCCCGGATCGAGAACTACCTCGGCTTCCCCGACGGCGTCTCCGGAAGCCAGCTCACCGAGCGCGCCCGGCGGCAGGCGCTCAAGTTCGGCGCGGAACTCGTCACGACGCGCGAGGTCGTCGGCCTCGACGTCGACGGTTCCGCGCACACCGTGCGGCTCACCGGCGGGCAGAGCCTCGACGCCCAGACGGTCATCCTCGCGAGCGGCGTGTCCTACCGGATGCTCGGCGGCCCCGGGCTCGCCGACCTCGTCGGGCGCGGCGTGTACTACGGCTCGGTGCTCACCGAGGCGCCGTCGTGCGCGGGCGAGCAGGTGCTCGTCGTGGGCGGGGCGAACTCCGCCGGCCAGGCCGCGGTGTTCCTCGCGCGCGACGCCGCCCGCGTGACGCTCGTCGTGCGCGGAGCCTCGCTCGAGCAGGGCATGTCGAGCTACCTCGTCGAGCAGGTGCGCGCCCACCCACGGATCGACGTCCGCCTCGGCACCGAGGTCGTCGAGGCGACCGGCGAGGACCACCTCGAGGGCGTGGTGCTGCGCGAGATCGCGACGGGGGAACAGGCGCCGGTCGAGACGGGGTGGCTGTTCGTCTTCATCGGGGCCGCGCCGCGCACCGACTGGCTCGACGGCGTCGTGGTCCGCGACGCGCACGGCTTCGTCGTCGCCGGGCCGGACCTCCTGCAGGACGGCGCCGCGCCCGCGGGCTGGACCCTCGACCGTCCGCCGTACCACCTCGAGACGAGCGTGCCGGGCATCTTCGCGGCCGGCGACGTGCGCTCCGAGTCGGCCAAGCGGGTGGCGTCCGCGGTCGGCGAGGGCGCGATGGCCGTCATGCTCGTCCACCGCTACCTCGACCAGCGCTGACCCACGGAGGCGACATGACCGACGAGCAGACCCGCACCGGCCTCGGGACGCGCGGCGCCGGACCGTGCGTCGTCGGGCCGGACCTGCCGTGCGACATCGACGAGCTGCGCACCCTGTTCCTGTTCGAGAAGCTCGACGACGACCAGCTCGTGTGGCTGTGCGAGCACGGCGCCGTCCAGCAGGTCGGGCCGGGGATGCTCCTCACCGAGGGCGACCCGGCGCGCTGCCTGTTCGTGCTGATCGACGGCGAGGTCGCGGTCTACCGCCGGGTGGGCGACGACGACGTCGAGGTGAGCCGGACCGACCAGCGCGGCGTCTACGCGGGCGCCTGGAACGCCTACCTGGGTGAGCGCGTCGCCCAGACGTACCCGCACTCGCTGCGCGTGCTGCGCCCGTCACGCTTCTACGTGCTGTCGGCGGACGACTTCCGCGAGCTCATGACGTCGTGGTTCCCCATGGCGGTCCACCTGCTGGAGGGCCTGTTCTTCGGGCAGAAGAACACCGAGCGTGCCGTCGGGCAGCGCGAGCGGCTGCTCGCGCTCGGGTCGCTGTCCGCGGGGCTGACGCACGAGCTCAACAACCCGGCTGCCGCCGCGTCGCGCGCCACGGCGACGCTGCGCGAACGGGTGGCCGGGATGCGGCACAAGCTCTCGTTCATCGCCGCAGGCCCGTACGACCGCACGAGCATCGCGACGCTCATCCAGCTGCAGGAGGAGGCCGTCCAGCACCTGCACGACGCCGCGGCCGAAGGGACCGCGCCGAGCCCCCTCGAGGCCTCGGACCTCGAGGACGCGCTCGTCGACTGGTTCGACGACCACGGACTCCGAGCCGGGTGGGATCTCGCGCCGGCGTTCGTGCAGGCGGGCATCGACGGGCCCTGGCTCGACAAGGTCGCGGCGCTCGTCGCGCCCGACGCGCTCGACGGCGCGGTCCGCTGGATCGGGTACACGATCGAGACCGAGCAGCTCATGGGCGAGATCGAGGACGCCACGACCCGGATCGCGACGCTCGTCGGCGCCGCGAAGCAGTACTCGCAGATCGGGCGGGCGCCCGAGGGGCGCGCGGACCTGCACGAGCTCCTCGACTCGACGCTCGTCATGCTCGACCACGCCCTCGGGGCCGGGATCGAGGTCGTGCGGCACTACGACCGGACGCTACCGACCGTGCCGGTCTACGCGGCCGAGCTCAACCAGGTCTGGACCAACATCATCGACAACGCGGCGCAGGCCATGGGCGGGCGCGACGGGTCCGGGACGCTCACGGTCACCACGCGGCGCGCCCCCGACGCCCCCGACGACGCCGTCGAGGTCGAGATCGCCGACTCCGGGCCGGGGATCCCCGCCGACGTGCTCCCCCGCATCTTCGAGCCGTTCTTCACGACCAAGCCGGTGGGCTCCGGGACGGGGCTCGGGCTCGACATCGCGTGGCGGATCGTCGTGAACAAGCACCACGGCGACCTGCGGGTGACGTCCGAACCGGGCGACACCCGGTTCGTCGTCCGGCTCCCGCTCAGCGACCCGGACCCGGCCTGACCGCGAGGTACCCCGGATGCCGGTCTACCTCGCGAGGTATGCGGGATGCCGGTCTACCTCGCGGTCAGAGGTCGCGGACCGGGGCGACGGCGGGGGCGACGGCGTCGCGCACCCATGCGGCGAGGGACGTGGCCGGCGGCCGCAGGATGACCGTGTCCACGCCGAGCGCAGCGAACCCGCGCATCTCGTCGACGAACCCGTCCACGTCCCCGGCGAGCAGCTTGTCGCCGCCGTGGAGCGTCGTCACCCGGATCTCGGCGGGGTCGCGGCCGACGTCGTCGCAGTGGCGGTGCAGCACGTCGAGCAGGTGCTGGAGGGTCGCGGTGTCGGCGGCGAACAGGTTGCAGGCGTCCGCGTGCTTCGCGACGAGACGCAGCGTGACCTTCTCCCCCGACCCGCCGATCATGATCTCGGGCTTGCTGAGCGGCTGCGGGGAGCACAGCGTCTCGCCGAGCTGGTAGTGCTCGCCGTCGAACGGGCCGTCGTTCGCGGGGTCGTACATCTGACGCGCGATGAGCACCGCCTCCTCCAGGCGCTGGAAGCGCTCCTTGAGGGGCGGGAACGGCACGCCGAGCGCGGCGTGCTCCTCCTCGTACCAGGCGGCCCCGATGCCGAGCGTCGCGCGGCCGCCGGCGAGGACGTCGAGCGTCGCGACGGTCTTGGCGAGGAGGGCCGGGTAGCGGTAGGTCACGCCCGTGACGAGCGCGCCGAGCTGGACCGTCTCGGTGCGCCCGGCAAGGAACCCGAGGGTCGTGTACGCCTCGAGCATCGGGTCCGACGCCGGGAAGCCGGCGCGGACCATCTGGAACCAGTGGTCCATGACGGAGAGCCAGCCGAGGCCGGCCTCCTCGGCGGCGTCCGCCGTGTCGACGAGCTCCTGCCGGAGCGCGGAGGAAGGGACCGAGTCGAACCGCATGAGGTGAGCACCGAGTCGCATGCCCAGCATGCTTCACCTTCGAGCGCGCTCGAAGTCAAGGGGTCAGTCGGACGCGGGCACCTTGATCCGGACGCCGGCGAGCACGAGGACGACGGCCGCGAGCACCTGGACGACCCCCCACCACGTGCCGTGGAAGTCGAAGTCGACCACCGGGTTCCAGAGCACCGCGATCGCGGCGAGCGGGACGACCCAGACGAACGCCTTCGCCTGGACGGCGAACACGATCATGATGAGCGCGAGGATCGCGACGACGTAGCGGACGACGGTGAACCCGCTCGACGACTCCGCGAAGGCCGTCCCGACGAGCGCCGCGATCCCCCCGAGCACGCCGGGCACGAATGCGGACCGCAGGGTGCCGTCGTCCCCGTACCGGTCGGCGGGCCGGCCACCGGGACGGTTCCCGGGTGCGGGGCTGGACGGGCGGCGGGGCGGGTTCGGGCTCACGCCCCGAGCCTAGCCAGCCGGCGACGACCTCCCGACCCGGTACCGGCCGGTGCGTGCGCCGTAGGATGCCGGGATGCCTCGCGACCTCGCCGCCTCCCGCGCCTCGTCGGGGCGGGTGGCCCACGTGTACCTGCTCGTCACGGTGCTCGTGGTCGCGGCGAACCTGCGCGGGGCGATCACGGCGGTCGGACCCGTCATCGACGACCTGGGCGACGACCAGGGCCTCTCCGCGGGGGCGCTCGGCCTGCTGGGCGCCGTGCCGCTCCTCACGTTCGCTGTCGTGTCCCCGCTCGTCCACGCGTTCGCGCGGCGCCTCGGCACCGAGCCCGCGGTCGGGGTCGCCCTGTGGGTGCTGACCGCCGGGACCGCCCTCCGCTCGGTCGTCGCGATCCCGGGCTCCCTCTGGGCGGGCACGGTGCTGCTCGCCGCGGCGATCGCCGTCGGGAACGTGCTGGTCCCCGCGCTCGTGAAGCGCGACTTCCCCGAGCACGTGCCCACGGTGACGGGCGTCTACTCGGCCGTCATGAGCGGCTTCGCGGCGATCGCGTCGGGGATCGCGGTGCCCCTCGCGGCGGTCGGGGGCTGGCAGCTCGCGCTGGGCGCGTGGGCGGGGCTCGCGCTGCTCGGTGCGCTCCTGTGGCTCCCCCGCAGCCGGGCGCACACGCCCCCGCCCGACGACGACCCGCAGCCCCTCGGAGTCGCCCCGTGGTCCAGCGCGACCGCGTGGCAGGTCGCGCTCTACATGGGCCTGCAGTCGAGCGGCTACTACCTGCTGGTCAACTGGCTGCCCCAGATCGAGCACGACCGGTCGGGCACGACGCACTCGGCCGCGGGCTGGCTCCTGTTCGCGATGCAGATCGTCGGGATCATGGCGGGACTCGTGATCGGGCCGATCCTGCGCCGCCAGCACGACCAGCGCCTCGCGGCGGCGGGGGTCTCCGCGCTCATGGTGGTCGCGGCGGTGGGGCTGATCCTCGCGCCCGGGGCGCACGTGGTCTGGGTCCTGCTGGCGGGTATCAGCTCGGGCTCGTCCCTCGTGGTCGCGCTGTCGCTGTTCGCGGCCCGCACGCGCACGGCCCACGACGCCGGGCGCCTGTCGGGCATGGCGCAGGGCGTCGGCTATCTCATCGCCGCGGGCGGGCCGACCGTCGCAGGGCTGCTCCACGACGCGACGGGTGCGTGGGCGGCGACGCTCGCGCTCGTGGCGTGCGTCGCGTCCCTCCAGCTCGTCGTCGGGCTGCTCGCGGGGCGCAACCGCTACGTCGGCGAGCCGGCCCCGGTGTCCTCGCCCGCGTAGCGCTCCGCGAGCTCGCGCCCGATCCGGGCCAGCTCCGCCCGAACCTCGGCCGGCTCCTCGACGTCAACGAGCGCTCCCCAGCCTGCGAGGTGGCGGGCGAGGTCGAGCGGGGTCGGGTCGGCCACCCGGACGCGTGCCCGCCCGTCGGGGGCGTCGTCCAGCGCGCTCACGTGGCGGCCGAACTGGGTGCGGAGCACCGGCAGGTACCGGTGCTCGACGACGAGAGTCGCCCAGGTCCGCGAGCGGCGCTCCTCGACCTCGGCAACGACGACCGCCCACTCGCCGGCGACGTCGAGGTCCGGCGGGCGCTCGAACGTCCCTCCCGTCGGTGCCGCCTCCAGGACCCGGTCGAGGCGGAAGGTCCGGCGGCCGCGGGCCGTGCCCGCGACGAGGTAGCCGACGCCGTCCTTGTCGACGATGCCCCACGGCTCGACGGTCCGCTCGGACCGCACGCCCGCGTGGTCCGCGTACACGAGACGGAGCCGCTCCCGGCCGACGACGGCCCGCCGCACGGCCTCGAGGCTCGGCGGCTCGTCGGCGACGGGGGGCGAGCCCCATGCGAGCGGGTCGACGGCGACCGCGTCCGCTGCGGCCTCGGCGTGCGCCCGGAACGTCCGGGGCAGCGCCTGCAGGATCTTGCGCAGGGCGCTGCGGGCGGCGTCGTGGGAGCCGCTCCCCCGGGTAACGGGGCCGAGGAGGAGGAAGAGCGCCCGGGTCTCGTCGGCCGTGAGGCCGGTGAGGTCGGTCCGTGACCCGCCCACGAGCTCCCAGCCGCCGCCACGGCCCGGCTGGGGGTAGACGGGCACCCCCGCGGACGACAGCGCCTCGAGGTCCCGGCGCGTCGTGGCGACGGACACCTCGAGCTCCGCGGCGACCTCGCGCGCCGTGGCACGGCCGCGCGCCTGCAGGACCAGCAGGGTGGCGACGAGCCGGTCCGCGCGCATCGCTCCAGCCTGGCAGAGAAAGTGCTCAGTTGGTGAGCACTTTCGCCGCCAGGATGGATCTCGAAGCACCGCACCACCACCGACGACGGAAGGCACGACCATGCTGCGAGGGCTCACGACCATCACCTACACCGCCGACGACGTCGCGGCCGCGCGCGACTGGTACGCGTCCCTGCTCGGCCAGGACGCCTACTTCGCCCAGCCGGCCGAGGACACGCCCGCGTACGTCGAGTTCCGCGTCGGCGTCGACGAGGACGAGCTCGGGATCATGGACCGCCGGTTCGCCGCCCCGGTCGCGCGGGACGCCGCAGCGGGTGCGGGCGCGACCGTCTACTGGGCCGTCGACGACGTCGAGGCGACCCTGGCGCGCCTCGCCGAGCTCGGCGCCACGCCGCACGAGCCGCGGACCGAGCGCGGGCCGGGGTTCGTCACGGCGTCCGTCGTCGACCCGTTCGGCAACGTGCTCGGCGTGATGGAGAACCGCCACTTCGACGAGCTCGCATCCGGCCGGCGCGCCTGACCGCCTGTCACGCGACGCCCGGCGCGGCCGCCTCCAGCTCGTCGACCGTGCCCGCCATGAGGGTCCGGACGTGCGCCGTGACGTGCTCCGCCGGCCAGTCCCACCAGGCGAGCGCCAGGAGGCGGGCGACATCCGGGTCGGAGAACCGGCGCCGGACGAGCCGTGCCGGGTTGCCCGCGACGATCCCGTAGTCGGGCACGTCGCGCGTGACCACCGCGCCGGCGCCCACGACCGCGCCGTGCCCGATCCGGACGCCGGGCAGCACCGTCGCGCCGTTGCCGAGCCAGACGTCGTTGCCGACCACCGTGTCGCCCCTGCTCGGCAGGCCGGCGAGGAGGTCGAGGTGCTCGGCCCACGAGCCGCCCATCGTCGGGAACGGGAACGTCGAGGGGCCGTCGAGCCGGTGGTTGGCACCGTTCATGAGGAAGCGCACGCCCGTTCCGAGCGCGCAGTACCGGCCGATGACGAGCCTCTCCGGCCCGTAGTGGTAGAGGACGTTGCGCGTTTCGAAGGCGGTCGGGTCGTCGGGGTCGTCGTAGTACGTGTACTCCCCCACCTCGATCAGCGGCGACGTCACGAGCGGCTTGAGCAGCACCACCCGGGGCTGGCCGGGCATCGGGTGCAGGACGGTCGGGTCGGCGGGCTGGCTCATCGGGATGGGGTCACCTCGTGGGTCGGACGCATCGGGTCGGTTGGGTGTCCTGGCGTCATCGCCGGCGCGCGTCCGCGAGCAGCGCGGCGATCCGGTCCCGCGTCGGCGAGCCGTCCGCAGCGAGGTAGACGACGACGTGCACGTCGGGCAGGTCGGCGGGCACGAGCTCGTGGTGCTCGAACACGAGCTCGCCCGCGACCGGGTGGGTGAACCGGCGCTCGCGGGACGCGAACCGCTCGACCCGGTGGTCGGCCCACGCGCGCGCGAAGTCCTCGCTCTCGGCTCGCAGCCGCCCGACGAGCGCCACGTGCTCGGGCAGCGCGAGCCGCGGCCCGGCCTGGGCCCGGTACTCGGCGAGGAAGCGCCGGCTCGTGGTCTCCCAGTCGGGCAGCAGGGCACGGTCCTCGGGGTCGGTGAAGATCACGAGCAGGAGGTTGCGGTCCTCGGGGGCCATCGCGGCGACGTTCGGGTAGAGCACCTCGTACGCGCGGTTCCACCCGACGATCGCCCAGTCGGGGGCGAGGGCGAACGCGGGCGACGGAGCCTGGGCGTCGAGGAACCGCTGCAGGTGGGCGGGGATCTCCTGGGGCGCCGTCGGCGCGGCGGCCGGTGCCGGCGCGTAGCCCGCGAGCGAGAGCACGTACTCGTGCTCGGCGGCCGACAGGCGCATGGTGACGGCGAGCGCGTCGAGGACCTGGCGCGAGGGGTTGATGTCGCGGCCCTGCTCGAGCCACGTGTACCAGGTGATGCTCACCCCGGCGCGGGCGGCGACCTCCTCGCGACGCAGCCCGGTCGTCCGCCCGCGGGTCACGGGCGGCAGGTCGAGCTCGGCGCGGTCGAGCTGCTCGCGCCGGGCGCGGAGGAACGCGCCGAGCTCCTTGCGCCGCTCGGTGTCCCCGCTCATGCGCCCTCCCCGTCCACGCCCGGAAGCCTAGCCCGACGCTAGTACTCCCACTACTAGCACCAGCGCCGTCTTCCGGTTCCCGGGGCGCTCGTGAGGAAATGTGGCATGCCCTCGCTCCGTTCTCGCACCGTCACCCATGGCCGCAACATGGCCGGCGCCCGCGCACTGATGCGCGCGTCCGGCGTCGCCTCGAGCGACATCGGCAAGCCGATCGTCGCGGTCGCCAACTCCTTCACCGAGTTCGTGCCCGGCCACACCCACCTGCAGCCCGTCGGACGCATCGTCTCCGAGGCCATCTCGGCCGCGGGCGCGATCCCCCGCGAGTTCAACACGATCGCCGTCGACGACGGCATCGCGATGGGCCACGGCGGCATGCTCTACTCGCTGCCGAGCCGCGACCTCATCGCCGACTCGGTCGAGTACATGGTCAACGCGCACTGCGCCGACGCGCTGGTGTGCATCTCGAACTGCGACAAGATCACGCCCGGCATGCTCATGGCGGCGCTGCGTCTCAACATCCCGACGGTGTTCGTCTCGGGCGGCCCCATGGAGGCCGGGCGGGCGACGCTCGTCGACGGCACCGTGCGCAAGCTCGACCTCATCGACGCGATGACCAACGCCGTGTCGGACGCCGTCTCGGACGCCGACATGCTGCGCATCGAGGAGAACGCCTGCCCCACCTGCGGGTCGTGCTCGGGCATGTTCACCGCGAACTCGATGAACTGCCTGACCGAGGCCATCGGCCTCTCGCTGCCGGGCAACGGGTCCGTCCTCGCGACGCACACCGCGCGTCGTGCCCTGTACGAGGAGGCGGGGCGGACCGTCGTCGAGATCGCGAAGCGCTACTACGAGGACGACGACGACTCCGTCCTCCCCCGCTCCGTCGCCACCCCCGCGGCGTTCGGCAACGCGATGGCGCTCGACATCGCGATGGGCGGCTCCACGAACACGATCCTGCACCTGCTCGCCGCGGCCCAGGAGGCCGAGGTCGACTTCGGCCTGACCGACATGGACGCGCTCTCGCGCCGCGTGCCGTGCCTCGCGAAGGTCGCCCCGAACGTCGCCCCGCAGGGCACGTACTACATGGAGGACGTGCACCGCGCGGGCGGCATCCCCGCGATCCTCGGCGAGCTGTACCGCGGCGGCCTGCTCGACGACGACGTCCACGCCGTGCACTCCGGCTCGATCAAGGAGTGGCTGGCCGACTGGGACGTGCGCGGCGGGTCCGCCACGGACACCGCGCTCGAGCTGTGGCACGCGGCCCCCGGCGGCCAGCGCTCGGCGACGGCGTTCTCGCAGTCCGAGCGGTGGGAATCGCTCGACACCGACGCGGCGACCGGCTGCATCCGCGACGTCGCGCACGCCTACTCGAAGGACGGCGGCCTGGCCGTGCTGCGCGGCAACATCGCGGTCGACGGCGCCGTCGTGAAGACCGCGGGCGTGGACGAGTCGATCTGGACCTTCGAGGGCCCGGCCGTGGTCTGCGAGTCGCAGGAGGAGGCCGTCGAGAAGATCCTCGCCAAGCAGGTCAAGGCCGGCGACGTCGTCGTCATCCGCTACGAGGGCCCCAAGGGCGGCCCCGGCATGCAGGAGATGCTCTACCCGACGTCGTTCCTCAAGGGCCGCGGGCTCGGCAAGGTCTGTGCGCTCGTCACCGACGGCCGGTTCTCGGGCGGGACGTCGGGCCTCTCGATCGGGCACGTGTCCCCCGAGGCGGCGTCCGGCGGGACCATCGCTCTCGTCGAGGACGGCGACCTGATCCGCATCGACATCCCGACCCGCGCCCTCGAGCTGCTCGTGCCCGACGACGTCCTCGCCGCCCGGCGGGAGGCCCTCGGCGGGCGCTACGCCCCCAAGGACCGGGTGCGTCCCGTCTCGGCGGCGCTGCGCGCGTACGCCGCGCTCGCGACGTCGGCGGACAAGGGCGCGGTGCGCGACCTGTCGGTGCTCGAGAAGGTCGCCGCCGGCTCGAACCTCTGACGTGCGCCGCCGGGGGCGGCGCGGGACCATCGAGGGCAGCGGGCGCACCAGCGCCCGCTGCGCCGGCAACCGGTGTGCACACGTACCGGGACGGCGCTTCGCCCGCGGAGGTCGTCGTGGCGCCACCGGTCCCGCAGCAGGCACCGAGCCGGGCAGGAGCAGCCAGCGGTCTGGTGCTCCTGACCCTCGCCACGGGTCAGTTCCTCATGACGCTCGACAGCTCCGTCATGAACGTCTCCATCGCCCAGGTCGCCGAGGACGTCGGCACGACCGTCACCGGCGTCCAGACCGCGATCACCCTTTACACGCTCGTGATGGCGACCCTCATGGTCACCGGCGGCAAGGTCGGCAGCATGATCGGCCGGCGCCGCGCGTTCGCGATCGGGTGCGTCGTCTACGCGTGCGGCTCCCTGACCACCGCCGTCGCCCCCGACCTCGTCGTCCTCATCCTCGGGTGGTCCGTCCTCGAAGGCGTCGGCGCGGCGCTCATCATGCCCGCGATCGTCGCCCTCGTCGCCTCCAACTTCCCAGCCGCCGGGCGCCCCCGCGCCTACGGACTCGTCGCGTCGGCCGGCGCCATCGCCGTCGCCGTCGGACCGCTCGTCGGCGGCGCCATGACCACCTACCTGTCCTGGCGTCTCGTGTTCGTCGGCGAGGTCGTCGTCGTCGCGGTCATCCTCGTCCTCGCCCGCCGGATCACCGACGTCCCCGCCACCGCCGGACAGCGCCTCGACGCCGTCGGCGCCCTCCTGTCCGCGCTCGGGCTCGGGCTCGCCGTCTTCGGCGTCCTGCGCGCCGGAGAATGGGGCTGGGTGCTGCCCCGGCCCGAGGCCCCCGCCCTCGTCGGTCTCTCGCTCACCGTCTGGTTCGTGCTCGCCGGGCTCGTCGTCGTCCGGCTCTTCCTCACCTGGGAGGACCACGTCCTCGCCCGCGGCCGCGAACCCCTCGTCCGCACGTCCCTGCTCCACAACCGCCAGCTCGTCGGCGGCCTCACGATGTTCCTCTTCCAGTTCCTCGTCCAGGCCGGCGTCTTCTTCACGGTGCCGCTTTACCTCTCGGTCGCGCTCGGTCTCAGCGCGGTCGACACGGGCGTGCGGCTCCTGCCCCTGTCCCTCACCCTCCTGCTCGCGGCCGTCGGCGTCCCCCGCTTCCGCCCGCACGCCTCCCCGCGCCGCGTCGTCACCGTCGGGCTCACCGCCCTCCTGATCGGCATCGTGTCCCTGGTCGCCGCCCTCGAGGTCGGCGCCGGGGCCGGGATCGTCACCGTGCCCCTCCTCCTCGCCGGCCTCGGCGTCGGCGCCCTCGCCTCCCAGCTCGGCGCCGTCACCGTCTCCGCCGTCCCCGACGAGGCGAGCTCCGAGGTCGGCGGCCTGCAGAACACCGCCTCCAACCTCGGCGCCTCGCTCGGGACGGCGCTCGCGGGCTCGATCCTCATCGCAGGACTGACGGCGTCGTTCGTGTCCGGCATCGAGCACAACCCCGCGGTCCCCGACTCCGTGGCACAGACGGCTCAGGTCGAGCTGATCAGCGGCATCCCCTTCGTGTCCGACGCGGACCTCGGGGCCGCCCTCGCCGACGCCGGCACCCCCACGGACGTCGCGGCCGCCGTCGTGGAGGAGAACGAGGACGCCCGGATCGCCGCGCTGCGGCTCAGCCTCTCGGGCCTCGCCGTGGTGGCCGCCGCGGCGCTGTTCTTCACGCGTCGGCTGCCGACCGTGCCCGTCGGAGGGACGGTCGAGGACGGCACGGCGGCCGCGCGCGAGCCCGCCTAGGCCCGGGGCCAGGGTGCACCCCCGTGGGCGACCCTGGGGCGAGCGCGCCGGGATCCACGGGAGCGTGGCACCCATGAGACGACACCTCTTCGCCGTACTGGCGCTCGCCCTCCCCGCAGCAGCCGCGCTGGTCGCTCCCGCGGCGTCCGCGCACGTCGCTGCCGACCCCGGACCCACCCCTCCCCCTGCGGCCTGCGCACCGGTCCGACCCCATGCGCCGGCCGGGACGCGGGTCGAGACCGTCACAGCGGTCGCCCACGCGGGCGGGACGATCTCCTTCCCGACCGCCTACCCGCCCGTCGCGCCGATCGCCGACGTGCCCGCCTGGTGCGACGTGACCGTGACGGTGAGCCACCTCGGGGCGAACGACCACGTCAAGATCAAGGTCTCGCTGCCCCAGGACCGCTCGCTCTGGAGCGGGCGCTTCCAGGCCGCCGGCGGCAGCGCCTACCTCGCGGGCGACCTCACGGACCCCGCTCCGGCGCTCGTCCAGGCGGTCAAGGCCGGCTACGCGGCCGGTGCCACCGACGCGGGCGTCGGTCAGAGCCCGGTCGACGTGAGCGGCTGGGCGCTGACGCAGCGTGGCACGGTCGACACGGCGCTGCTGACGAACTTCTCGACGCGCTCCCTGCACGACCTCGCTGTCGTCGGGAAGGACGTCGCGAAGCAGTTCTACGGGCGCTCGGTCACGTACGCGTACTGGAACGGTTGCTCGACGGGCGGCCGGCAGGGCTACGCCGAGGCGCAGGCCCACCCGACGGACTTCCAGGGCGTCCTCGCCAACGCGCCCGCGATCAGCTGGGACCGGTTCGCGATCGCCACGCTCTGGTCGCAGGCGGTCTTCAACGAGGAGCACGTGCAGCCGAGCCCGTGCGAGCTGCAGGCGTTCACCGACGCCGCCGTCAAGGCGTGCGACACCCTCGACGGGCACAAGGACGGCGTGATCGACGACCCGTCGAAGTGCGACTGGGACGCTCGGCGCCTCGTCGGGACGAAGGTCGTGTGCGACGGGCACGAGCTCACCATCTCCCGGGCGACCGCGGACGCGGTCCGCAAGATCTGGGCGGGTCCGACCACGCCGTCGGGTCAGAGGCTCTGGTACGGCCCGAACAAGGGAGCGAGCCTGGACGCCCTGGCGGCCTCCGGGACTCCGTTCGTGGTCGCCGACCAGTGGGCCCGGTACTTCGTGACCGGCGACCCGTCGTTCGACACGACGAAGCTCACCTACGCCTCGTTCTACCGGCTCTTCGCGTCGTCGCAGCGTCAGTTCCACGACGTCATCGGCACCGACGACCCCGACCTGCGGGCCTTCGCACGATCCGGTGGCAAGCTGATCACCTGGCACGGGCAGGCCGACCAGCTCGTCCCGACGCAGGGCACGGTCGACTACAAGCAGCGCGTCGACCGGATGCTCGGAGCCAAGGACGTCGACACGTTCTACCGGGTGTTCCTCCTGCCGGGCGTCGACCACTGCGCGGGCGGCACCGATCCGACGAACGCGCTCGGCTCGCTGGTCCGCTGGGTCGAGCAGGGCAAGGCGCCCGCGACGCTGACCGCCACGACCACCCAGCCGGACGGCACGACGGTCACCCGTCACGTGCGGCCCCTCGCGACGACGCGCCACTGACGCGTCGCCCCTCACCGCGACGGCGGCGGGACCCGGAGACGGGG
>NZ_JBHUWD010000039.1:0-39851 GCF_042670205.1 Luteimicrobium sp. NPDC057192
AGGAGCCGGCGCGGGGCCTCGTGTGGGGCTGCGCCGTTTTCCGCGGGGTGTTGTCAGAAGCTCACGGCACCCGGGTGCCGTGAGCTTCTGACAACTCGCGACGACGCATGACGTGTCAGAACCGTGCGGCAGCAGAGTGCCGTGAGCTTCTGACAACTCGCGGGTCAGACGGGGGCGAGCTCGCACAGGTGCTCGTACAGGTCCCAGCTGTCGGGCCTGCTGCCGGGGTCGAACCACTCCGCCCCGTGCTCGACCCACCGGCGCCGGTGGGCGCGCGCCCGCTCGGGCGTGACGTCGTCGACCCCCGCCTCGCAGGCGCAGCAATCGCAGATCGCGGACGTCGGACGGCCGTCCACCCAGCCCGGGCGGTCGAGGGTCCAGCCGCACGCGCGGCACGTCAGCTCGGCGTCGGGCATCCGGACGGTGCGGTGCTGCGGGGTGTCGGGGGACGTCGTCGGGCGGGGGGCCGGCAGCGCCGGACGTGGACGGCGTGCCACCGGCGCGGGCGGCACGACGAGCAGCGGGACCGGTGCGCTCACCGGCGAAGGGCTCCTGCGCCTGGACGCGTGCCGGATCCGGGCCGCGAGGACCACCGAGACGAGCAGGGGTGGCACGAGACCTGCGAGCGCCGCCATGCGCGTGACCTCCCGGGGCCCTTGGATGCTCCACGGTTCGTGACGAGTGCCGTGCTCCGGCTTCCCCTGCCGTCGACGTCGACGCCCCGCGAGGCGTGACTGTCGGACAGCATAAGCAAGCGCAGGGTACGAAAGGCAAGCCTTGGTCGAGGCGAGAAGAGGGTGAGGTCCGCCACGGAGCCGCCCCCGCGGGGCCGGGCATCCAGCGGACCCGCCTACCCTGGGCGGGTGACGTCGTCCTCCACGCCCGCGCGCACGCGGCCGAATCCCGGGGCGAGCGGTCGTCCCGGTCCGGCCCGGCGGCCCGGCACGATCGCCGGCCGACCGTGGTGGGTCGTGCTCGCGGCGCCGGGCGCCGTCGTCGTGGGCGTCGTCGCGGTGCTGCTCGCCGGCGCGTTCACGCAGGCGTTCGCGGCGCCGGGCACCGGGCTGCTCGACCCAGGCGTCGCCGTCCGGCTCGGCCTCCCGGTCGTCACGCTCCTCACCGAGCTCTCGATGGCGGTGACGGTCGGCTCCCTCGCGCTCGCGCTGTTCGTGCTGCCGTGGCGCGCCCCGTCCGACGGCGTCGGGTTCCGCCGCGCGCTCGTCGCGGCCGCCACGGGCGCGGGCGTGTGGGCGGTGGCCGGGCTCGTCCAGATCGTCCTCGAGGACGCGAACATCGCCGGCATGCCGCTGAGCGACCCGGCGTTCGGCCAGCAGCTCGGCGTCTTCATGACGCAGGTCGCGTACGGGCGCACGCTGCTGGAGATCGTCGTGCTCGCCGCCGTGACGTCGACGCTCCTCCTGCTCGTCCGCACCCCGACAGGCGCTGGGTGGGTCGCGGTCCTGCCCGTCGCTGCGCTGTCCCTGCAGGCCGGCACCGGGCACGCGGCCGGGACGTCGAGCCACGAGCTCGCGATCTCGTCCCTGTTCCTGCACCTGCTGGGCGCGAGCGTGTGGATCGGTGGCCTCGTGGCCATCGGCCTGGTCTTCTGGACCGGTCGGGGTTCGGACGGCGGCGTCCCCGCCCGACGCCGGACCGGCACCGCGGCAGGTGAGGGCGCCCGCCCGGACCTCGCCGCCGTCGTCGCGCGCTACTCGCAGATGGCGCTCTGGTGCCTCGCGCTCGTCGCCGTGTCGGGGCTCGTCAACGGCTGGATCCGGGCCGGCTCGCTCGACGGGCTCGCGACCCGCTACGGCGTCCTGCTGCTCGTGAAGCTGATCCTGCTCGTCGTGCTCGGGCTCATCGGGTACGCGCACCGCACGCTCGTCGTCGAGCGGCTCGGCCGGGACGACGCGCGTCCGCGGGGCCTGTTCTGGCGGCTCGCGGTCGTCGAGGTCGCCGTGATGGGCGCGGTCATGGGCGTCGCGGTGGCGCTCGCGTCGTCGGCGCCGCCCGTGAGCGAGGTCGTCGGCAAGGACCTCACGCCCGCGGAGCGGGTCACGGGTCACCTCCTGCCGCCCGCGCTCACCCCGGCCCGCTGGTTCACCGAGTGGCGGTGGGACCTCATTCTCACGACGCTCTGCGCCGCCGGCGTGATCGTCTATGTCGGGTGGGTCGTGCGGCTCGCACGCCGCGGCGACCGCTGGCCGTGGGGCCGGACCGTCCTGTGGTGCGCGGGCATGGTCGTGCTGTGGTGGACGACGTCCGGCGGCCCCGCGATGTACGGGCACGTCCTGTTCAGCGCGCACATGGTCCAGCACATGGTCCTCGCGATGGTCGTCCCGATCTTCCTGGTGCTCGGGGCTCCGGTGACCCTCGCGCTCCGTGGCCTCCCGGTCCGCAAGGACGGGTCGCGCGGTCCGCGCGAGTGGCTGCTGATCCTCGTCCACTCGCGGTGGGGACAGTTCGTCGCGAACCCCGTCGTGGCCGCGGCGCTGTTCGCGAGCTCGCTCGTCGTCTTCTACTACACGCCCCTGTTCTCGTGGTCCCTGCACTCGTACGTCGGGCACCTGTGGATGGTCGTGCACTTCACCGGCGCCGGGTACGTGTTCGCGAACGCGCTCGTCGGCATCGACCCCGGGCCGAAGCGGCTCGGGTACCCGCAGCGGCTCGTGCTCCTGTTCGCGACCATGGCGTTCCACGCGTTCTTCGGCATCGCGCTCATCAGCTCCGAGACCCTGCTCGTGCCCGGCTGGTTCGGGCTCCTCGGCCGCACCTGGGGCGAGTCCGCGCTCGAGGACCAGCAGACCGGCGGGTCCGTCGCCTGGGGGATCGGCGAGCTGCCGACGCTGCTGCTCGCGGTGCTCGTCGCGACGTCGTGGTCGCGGTCCGACGCGCGGGAGGCGCGCCGCAAGGACCGCAAGGCCGAGCGCGACGGCGACGCCGAGCTGCGGGAGTACAACGACATGCTCGCCAAGCTCGCAAAGCGAGACGACGCGCCCCGCTGACGTCGCCGAGCGTGACGTCTCGTCTTCCACCTCGACCATGGTGTGACCCACCGGTGATGACGCCGAGCATGACGTTTCGTCTTCCACGTCGACCATGGTGTGACCCACCGGTGATGTCGCCGAGCATGACGTTGTCCCCCGGTCCGGGCTTGGAATGGGGGACAACGTCATGGCCGGCGCGTGGCGGCACCGGCGGGTGGGGATAACGCCATGGTCGGCGCGTGCGAAGCCGGTGGGCGCGGGGGCCGACGCCGCGCCTGTGGACGACCGAGGTCGTGCACAGTCGACGTCTGCACCATGACCGCGATGGCGCGTCGTCGTCTTCACTCCGGCCATGACTCTTCCCACCACGCTCGTCGACCCGCGTCCCGGCGCCGAACCGCCGCTGACCCTCGTCGTGCCCTCCGCGCTCGAACCCGTCGCCGGGATGCAGGTCGGTCTCGTCTCGACACCACAGGCCCGGGCGGCCGGTGTCACGGACCGACAGATCGAGACGCTGGTCTACCGTCGACGGTGGCGACGGCTGACCCGAGGCGTCCTCGACACGCGGTCCGGACCGCTGTCCGCGGTCCACTGGGATGCTCGACGACGTCGCGCGGCTTGGGCGGGGCTGCTGGCGTACGGTCCCGACGCTGTCGCGATCGGGACGTGCGCGCTGGCCTTGCTCGGCGCGGGCGGCCTTCCTCCGACGATCGCCCCACAGGTCGCCCTTCCCAGGGCCAGCAACCGGCTGTCACGTGACGGGATGTCGGCACGCCAGTTCGACGCCGGGATGGAGACCGTCGTCGTCGGCGGTCGTCGCGTGGCGACCGTCGAGTGGGCGGTCGCCCAGGCGCTCCCCGAGCTCCCGCGCCGCAACGGGCTGGCGGTGCTGGACTCGGTGCTGCACCGCGACCTCCTGTCACCGGCCGGCCTGGCACGCGCCCACGATCTGGCCCGCGGACGACGGGGTGTCGCCGCCGCGCACGAGCTGTGGGAGCTGGCCGACGGGAGGGCGGAGTCGACGGTGGAGTCGTTCGGCCGGCTCGACTGCATCGACGGCGGCGTCCCGCCGGACGTCCTGCAGCTCCCGCTCGACGACTCGCCCTTCCCTGAACGAGGAGACCTCGGATGGGAGCTCGGCGACGGTCGATGGCTCGTCGCGGAGGTGGACGGCAAGGAGGTGCACGACCTGCCGGCGGCCGCCTTTGCGGATCGGACTCGACAGAACGGGCTCGTCTCGTCCGGGCGGTTCGAGGTGCTGAGGTTCACGGGTGCGGACCTCGACGGCGTGATGGCCCGAACCGTCCGTCGTGCGCTGGGCGCCCTCCGGTCGAGGGGGCAGGGGTGAGGAGGGTCGTCGCCGGGCGCGCCGCTGCCGAGCATGCGGCTCTCCACTCCCGCCGCTGCCGAGCATGACGTTGTCCACCGATCAGGGTCTGAACCGGTGGCTGACACCATGTTCGGCGCCCGGAAGCGTGGCGAACCGCATGGTCGCGCGACGGGTTGGCGGCGGATCGTCACGGTGGCGGGTGGCGGGTGGGTGACCCGGGCGGACGACGGGGGTTCAGACGCCGGTGACTGCCTCGACGTCTCCTGCCGCGATGGCGTCGTCGAGCAGCGCGGCGTCGGTCTCGGCCTGGTCGGCGTACTTCCGGGCGAACCGTGCGACGGCCTTCTCGAACCGGACGTCGTCGAGGTCCTCGCCGAGGTACCCGGCGACGGCGGCGGCGTCGCCGGCGCGCGCGTGGGCGCGGGCGAGGGTCGCGCCGCAGAGCTCGGCGATCGCGACGAGCCCCCGCCGGCGGATCCGCGCCAGGTCGATGGACCCCTTCATGTCGTGGAGCTGCCGGACGTAGAAGTGCCGCCCGGCGGGTCCGGTCGCCCAGCCGAGCAGGATGTCGCTGGCGGCCTGCGCGTGCTTCTGGCCGTTGACGACGCGCTGGCCGGCGTGGTCGTACTCGCTGGGCTCGAGGTACCGCTCGAGGACGGACTCCTGGGCCTGCTTGAGCTGCAGGACGAGCGGGTCGTCGTCGTCGCGCCCGGCGAGGAGGAGCACGTAGGCCTGCGTCCCGACGCTCCCGACCCCGACGACCTTGCGCGCGGCGTCGACCCGGTCGAACCGGTCGAGGAGGTGGCGGAGCGGGTCGTCGAGGGTGGAGCGGTAGGCGTCGAAGACGGCGTCGTACTGGTCGCGGTCGAGCGCGCTGAGGGGGGCGCGCGAGACGAGCGGCGGGGCCTCCCGGAACTGGAGGCGGCCGTCGACGAGCTCGGTGAGCTTCTCGGCGGCACGGAGGCTCGTGCGGGTGCGCGCCTTGTCGAAGGTGCTGGTGGCGGCGCGGTGCTCGCGCTTGCTCATGGACGCGGCCTCGAGGGTCTGCATGATGCGTTCCTCGTCGACGCGGGCGTACCAGACGTCGAGGGTCCGCTGGTGGGCGAGGCTCGCCGTCGTGATGCGGTAGGCCCAGGCGGAGGCGCGTGCGGCGTCGCGGGCGACGTCCCGGTCGAACCCCCGGTCGCGGGCGGCGAGGACGAGCGACGCCGCGAGCCGCAGGACGTCCCACTCGAACGGGCCGGGGAGGGTCTCGTCGAAGTCGTTGATGTCGAAGACGAGGCGGCGGTCGGCGGCCGCGTAGACGCCGAAGTTCGCGACGTGCGCGTCCCCGCAGAGCTGGGTGGTGCCGCCGGAGCGGGGGAGCGCCGCGAGGTCGGCGGCCATGACGGCTGCGGAGCCGCGGTAGAACGCGAACGGGGACGCGCTCATGCGTCCGTACCGGATCGGTACGAGCTCGGCGACGCGGCTGGCGTCCTGCTCGTGGAGGAGCGCGACGGGATCGGGTCGGTCGGCGGCCGGCGACCAGTCCGCGAACGCCTCCAGGGGAGCGTGCTCACGCCACGAGCGGCCCTGCTCGGCCCGGGCCGCGACGGAGGGTCGTCCGCTCTCCGCGGACGGGAACGCCGGGGCCTTCCCCGGCGCCGTGGGGATGGTCATGACGCATTCTGCGCCGCACGGAGCCCGGGTGGCGCGGCGAGCCGTGAACCTCACCCGCGGACCGTGCCGGGCGACTGTGATAGGACGGACCGGTGACGACCGACGCGGCCACGCCGTTCCACGACCTCGACGCCTACGTCGCCCTGCCGCGTCTCGCAGGGCTGACCCTCTCCCCGGACGCGTCGCGGCTGGTGACGGCCGTCCAGACGCTCGACCCGAAGCGGACCCGCTACGTGACCGCGCTGTGGGAGGTCGACCCGACGGGCGAGGCCCCGGCCCGCCGGCTGACGCGGTCCGCGAAGGGCGAGGCGGCCGCCGTCTTCGCGGCGAACGGCGACCTCCTGTTCACTTCGGCGCGTCCCGACGCCGACACCAAGCCCGACGACGACGCGAAGCCCGCGCTCTGGCTGCTGCCCGCGGCGGGCGGCGAGGCGCGCGTCGTCGCGACTGCGCCCGGCGGCCTCGGCGGGGTGACTGTCGCGCGCGACGCGGACGTCGTCTCGGTCGCCTCGGACCTCCTGCCGTCGGCCGGTGGCCTCGACGAGGACGCGAAGCTCCGCAAGGCCCGCAAGGAGCACAAGGTCGCGGCGATCCTGCACGACGGGTACCCGGTCCGGTACTGGGACCACGACCTCGGCCCCGACCGCCCGCACCGGTTCGCCGCGGACCTGGCCGCGCTGGCGGACGAGGTGCCGGGCGCGCTGGTCCCGGTGCCGTCGTCGGGCGAGGAGGACGACGACGCCGCACCGGGCACGCCCGAGGGCGCGCGCCTCGACCTGCGTGACCTCACGCCCGCGCCGGGCGCCGCGCTCGAGGAGTCCGACGCCGCCCTCAGCCCCGACGGCCGGACGCTCGTCACGACGTGGCGCGTGACCGGCCCCGGCCCGACTCAGCGCAGCACGCTCGTCGCGATCGACACGGCGACGGGGGAGCGGTACGTCCTCGTCGACGACAAGGGCGCCGACCTGTTCGCGCCCACGGTCTCGCCCGACGGCCGGTTCGTCGCCTACGCCCGCGAGACCCTGACGACGCCGCACCGCGCGCCCGAGGTGACGCTCGCCGTCGTGCCGCTCGCGCCCAAGCAGAGCCCCCGCAGCCTCACGACGCACTGGGACCGCTGGCCGACGTCCGTCACCTGGCTCCCGGACGGCTCAGGTCTGCTCGTCACCGCCGACGACGACGGCCGCGGCCCGGTCTTCCACGTCGCCGCCACCGGTGGCGGGATCGTCCCGGTGGAACGCGTCACCGCGGGCGACCACGTCTACACGAACCTCGAGGTCGCGCGCGACGGGTCGGCCTTCTACGCGCTGCGGTCGAGCTACCTGGCGCCGGCGGAGCCCGTCCGCGTGGACCTCGCCGCCTTCCTCGCCCAGGACGAGGGCAAGCGGACCCCGGTCGAGCCGACGCTCCTGCGCGGGCCGGTCCCCGCGCCGTCGCTCTCGGGGACGCTCGTCGAGGTCGAGACCCCCGCGTCGGACGACGTCCGCGTGCGTGGGTGGCTCGCCCTGCCCGAGGGCGCGAGCGCCGAGAACCCCGCGCCGCTCGTGCTGTGGGTCCACGGCGGACCGCTCGGCTCCTGGAACACGTGGAGCTGGCGCTGGAACCCGTGGCTGCTCGTCGCCGCGGGCTACGCGGTGCTGCTCCCCGACCCGGCGCTGTCGACCGGGTACGGGCAGGACTTCGTGCAGCGCGGCTGGGGCGCGTGGGGCGACAAGCCCTTCACCGACGTCATGGCCGTGACGGACGCCGTCGTCGCGCGCGACGACATCGACGAGACGCGCACGGCGATGATGGGCGGCTCGTTCGGCGGGTACATGGCGAACTGGATCGCGGGACACACCGACCGGTTCCGCGCGATCGTCTCGCACGCCAGCCTGTGGGCGCTCGACCAGTTCGGCCCGACGACGGACGCGTCGTTCTACTGGCAGCGCGAGATGAGCCCCGAGATGGCGCTCGAGAACTCGCCGCACCGGTTCGTCGGCGACATCCGGACGCCCATGCTCGTCGTCCACGGGGACAAGGACTACCGGGTGCCCGTCGGCGAGGGCCTGCGGCTCTGGTACGAGCTGCTGTCCGCGTCAGGGCTGCCGGCCGACGCGGAGGGGAAGACCGTCCACCGGTTCCTCTACTTCCCCGACGAGAACCACTGGGTGCTCACCCCCGAGCACGCCAAGGTCTGGTACCAGGTGGTGCTCGCGTTCCTCGCCGAGCACGTGCTGGGTGTCGCGCCCGACGACGACGCGTACCCGGGCCTGCCGAGCGTCCTGGGCTGAGCCTCGGGGCCGCCGCGACCTGTCTCAGGCGCGGGCGGCCTCGACCAGCGCTGTCGAGAGGTCGGTGGGCCGGGAGAACATCGCCCAGTGCCCCGTGGGCAGGTCGACCCAGGTGACGTCGTGGTCGAGCACCTCGGTGTGGAACGGCGCGCCCGGTCCGGCCACGGCCCGGAGCTGCTCGGCGCTGATGCTCGTGCAGATCGCGGTGACGGGGACGTCGAAGCGGGCCGGGTTCGAGACGCGTACGGGCTCCGTCGCGACGCGCCCCGGCTGGGGCTGGGCCTGCTCGCGGAACCGGGCCAGGCCGTCGTCGTCGATCCCGTCGATGCTCGACCCCTGCGCGGCCAGCTCGTCCCAGCCCGGGAGCGGGATCTCGGTGGCGCCGTCGGGCAGGGCGGGGCTGAGGGCGGCGCCGTCGACGAGCGGCCCCGCGTCCAGGTAGACGGCCCGCGCGACGCGGTCGGGGACGCGGTCGACGACCTCGCCGACGAGTGCCCCGCCGCCGCTGTGCCCGACGAGCACCACCCGGCCTTCCAGGCCCTCGAGAAGCCCGACGACGGCGCGCACGCTGTCCGCGCGGCTCACGGCGGCGCGCTCGGCGGCGGTGTCGTCGGGGCCGAGGCCGGGCAGGGTCACGGGGTGCGGGACGAGGCCGGCGTCGCGGAGCGGGCCGACCACGTCGTCCCACGCCCAGCCGCCGAGCCAGAAGCCGGGGACGAGGACCACGTGCGTGCTGGGGGTTGTCATACGACCAGTCTCGACCCACCCTGGTGACACCTGTCTGTCACCGATGTTCGGAGGGCGCGTGAACCGCACCGAACGCCTCTACGCGGTCGCCGAGGAGCTCCGCCGCGCGGGCGCCAGCGGCACCACGAGCGAGCGCCTCTCCCGGAGCCTGGAGGTGAGCGTCCGGACGATCAAGCGCGACGTGTCCGCGCTCCAGCAGGCGGGCCTGCCCGTGCGCGCCGAGGCCGGGCCGGGCGGCGGCTACGTGCTCGACGCCGTCGCGAGCCTCCCGCCCGTCAACTACACGCCCGCGCAGGCGGTCGCGGTGTCGGTCGCGCTCGCGCTTCTCCCGCCCGGGTCTCCGTTCGCCGTCGACGCCGCGACCGCCCGCGCGAAGCTGTGGGACGCCCTCGGGCCCGGCGACCGCGAGCGAGCGTCGCGTCTGGCTTCGCGGGTCTGGACCAGGGGCGGCGCCCCGCCCGACGACGCCGGCACGACTGCCGCAAAGGCCTCGCCGCTCGACGGAGGATCCGTCGCCACCGGCGTCCTGCGTGCGGTCGAGCAGGCGCTCGCAGGTGAGCGGGTGCTCGCGATCCGCTATCGGTCGCACGACGGCCGCGCGAGCCGGCGCCGCGTCGAGCCCGTGCTCCTCGCGCACACGGGCGGCCACTGGTACCTCGTCGCCTGGTGCCGTGACCGGGACGGGATGCGGTGGTTCCGCCTCGACCGGGTCGAGCGGGCCGACGTGACTGCCGAGCCGTACGTGCCGCGCCCCGTCGAGGAGGTCGGCGAGCCGCCGGAGGACGCGGCCGCCGTGACCCCGTCGCCGTGACCCCGCCGACCACGTGATCTTCGCCCGTCCGGTGCACCGGAGGGGCGGACGGCGCGTGCTCGGCGGCCTCAGATCCCGTGCTCGGCGGCCGCCCACAGCTCGTCGAACCGGTCCGCCACGTCGGCGAGCGGCGTCGTGGCGTCGAGCTCGACGTCCGGCCGGATCCCGACGAACTCCATCGGCTCGGGAGTCTCGACCCACTGGGTCGGGAAGGTGAGGGTCAGCCCGGACCGCGGCAGGACGTACGGGGCGACGTTCGCCGACTCCAGGAGGCCCATGCTGGGCACGCCGACGACCCGGGCTCCGAGCCTGTCCCGCAGCATCAGCGTGCTCGACTCGCCGGACGAGCCGGTCCCGCCGTCGACGAGCACGAGCATCCGCCCGCGGAACGGGTTCGCGCCGGCAGGGACGTGCTCCGTCCTGAGCTCCACGCGGAGCTCGTCGCCCGGTGCCGGGACGTGCGCGTGGGGCAGGAGCGAGGCGGGTGGCGGGTCGTCCGGGTGCCGCAGCGTCTCGAGCGCCAACCAGTCCCACGCCATGACCGGCTTGTCGCCCACCGACAGACACCGCTCGCTCGGCGCGTCGTAGGCGTGGACGACGGCGTCGGCGATCCACCGGGAGACGAACTCGTCGTTCCCGCCGCCGTTCCCGCGCAGGTCGACGACGACGCGCTCGTGCCCGAGCGGGCCGCGGTCGGCGGCCCCCGCCTCGAGCTGAGGTGAGCCCTCCGGCGAGTCGGAGAGCGTCCGGATGCGCACCGTCGCGACCTCGCCCCACGGCGTCGTCCGGACCGCGGACTCCCACGCCGGGCCGGGGTCCTCGCCGAGCGTCGGGCGGAGGACGCGCGGCGCGGCGTTCCCGACGATGCCGTGGTGGTTGTCGTCGAGGGCCTCGCGCAAGGCCTGGGCGACGTCGCCGATCGCGTCGCCCCACGTCGTCGGGCGCTCGGCCCGGAGGCGTTCGGTCCACGCGTCCAGGACGGTGCCCGCGGCCTCGGGGCCGGTCCGTCCCAGGACGACGAAGACGTGGCGCTCGCGGATCAGCCGGGGGAGGAGCGCGAGGTCGTCGAGGAGCGCGTCCACGTCGACGGGGCTGTCCGGGGTGCGGGTCGCGATGTCGGGTCCGAGCCTGCGCATCGCCGGGCTGTCCGGGTCGATCAGCCAGTCGACCCCGCTGCGGTCTGGTCCCAGGTACCCGTCGGCGCGCACGAGCGTCACCGTATCCAGTCCGGGGGTGGCCTGGCGACCCTCGGAAGCGTTGACTGGTGGCATGACCGTGAACCTTCCTGCTGCGGTGGCGACGTTCGTCGACGCGACCAACGCGGGCGACAGCGACGCGTTCGTCGCCGCCTTCACTCCCGACGCCGTCCTCGACGACTGGGGCCGGACCTTCACCGGTCATGACGGGATCGCCCGCTGGAACGTGACCGACAACATCGGGAAGCGCTCGCACTTCGAGCCGGTGTCCGCGGAGGAGACGGGCACGCCCGGGGTGTGGACCGTCGTCCTGACCGTGACGGGCGACGGCTACAACGGCACCGGCCCCATGACGTTCACGCTCGACGGCGACCGGGTCGCCCGCCTCGTCATCAGCCCGACCTGAGCGTCAGGGTACGCCGGGCCAACGTCGGCGCTGTTCGCCGACGAGAGGCTCTCCGTTCCCGTGCACGAGTCCTCGACGTCGTCTGCCGGGGGCTCCGCGTCGCCCCTCAGCCTGGTGCGGTTGACTTGACCCCGTGAGTTCCGCGCCCGCCCGCCTGCCCCGTGTCCGCGCGTCCGCCCTCGTGGGGCGAGGCTGGCTCAACACCGGCGGAAGGACCCTGAGCCTCGAGGACTTCCGCGGCCGTGTCGTGATCCTCGACTTCTGGACCTTCTGCTGCATCAACTGCCTGCACGTCCTCGACGAGCTGCGCGACCTCGAGCAGCGGTTCGGCGACGTCCTCACGATCGTCGGCGTCCACTCGCCGAAGTTCGTCCACGAGGCCGACCCCGACGCGCTCGCGGCCGCCGTCGAGCGCTACGAGGTCCACCACCCCGTCCTCGACGACCCCGACCTCGTCACCTGGCAGGCGTACACGGCCCGCGCCTGGCCGACGCTCGTCGTGATCGACCCCGAGGGCTACGTCGTCGCGCAGCTCGCGGGCGAGGGGCACGCCGCGTCGATCGAGGCGCTCGTCTCCGAGCTCGTCGCCGAGCACCGCGCCAAGGGCACGCTGCGCGAGGGCGACGGCCCCTACGTCCCGCCGACGCCGCAGCCCTCCACCCTGCGCTTCCCCGCCAAGGCCGTCGCGCTGCCGGGCGGGAACCTGCTCGTCGCCGACGCCGGCCACCACGCCCTGGCCGAGCTCGCACCCGACGCAGAGACGCTCGTCCGCCGGATCGGCTCGGGCGAGCGAGGGCTCGTCGACGGCGGCCCCGACGACGCGCGGTTCGCCGAGCCCAACGGGCTCTGCCTCGTTCCCGAGGAGCTGCGTCCGTGGCTCGGGTACGACGTCCTCGTCGCCGACACCGCGAACCACGTGCTGCGCGGTGTGCGTCTCGACGACGGCACCGTCACCACCGTCGCCGGCACCGGGGAGCAGTTCATGGTCGGTGCGCCGGACAACGTCGCGGGTGACCTCGCGGGCGAGCCGTTCGTCGCGGGGGCACACGTCCCGCCGCTGACGGTGAAGCTCTCGTCGCCCTGGGACGTCGCGTGGGTGCCCGAGCTCGCGGCGTTCGTCGTCGCGATGGCCGGGAACCACACGCTGTGGGCGTTCGACGGGAAGGAGGGCTCCATCGAGCACCTCGCCGGGACCATGAACGAAGGGCTGCAGGACGGCCCGCTGCTCGACGCATGGTTCGCGCAGCCGTCCGGGCTCGCGGCCGTGCCGGGCGCGGTGTGGGTCGCCGACGCGGAGACGTCCGCGCTGCGCTGGGTCGACACCGCGGACCGGACGGTGCACACCGCCGTCGGACAGGGGCTGTTCGACTTCGGCCACCGCGACGGACCTGCCGACCAGGCGCTCTTCCAGCACCCGCTGGGCGTCGCGACCCTGCCCGACGGGTCGGTCCTCGTCGCCGACACCTACGACGGCGCCCTGCGCCGTTACACCCCCGACGACGCAGCCCCCGGCGGCGGCCAGGTCACCACCCTGGTGACGGGGCTCGCGGAGCCGAGCGGCGTCGTCGTGCGTGCGAGCACGAGCGACGACGGGGACGGGCTCGAGGTGCTCGTCGTCGAGTCGGCGGCGCACCGTCTGACCCGCGTCGCACTTCCGGCGGACCTCCGCTCGCTCGGCACGACGGTCGACGAGGGAGCCCACCGCACCCAGCGCCCCGTCACCGACCTCGCGCCCGGGGCCCTGCGCCTGCGCGTGCCGTTCACGCCGGCACCCGGCCAGAAGCTCGACGACCGGTTCGGCCCGTCGACCCAGCTCTCGGTGAGCGCGACCCCGGCGAGCCTGCTGGTCGTCGGTGACGGGACGGACACCGCCCTCGACCGGGAACTCGTACTGGCGACGCCCGCCCCCGGCGAGACGCTCGAGGGCGTGCTGCACGTGAGCGCGCGGGCGGCGTCCTGCGACGCGTTCGGGCCAGACGGCGAGCCCGTCGAGTTCCCGGCCTGCAACCTCGCGCAGCAGGACTGGGGCGTGCCGGTCCGGATCACCGCCGACGGCGCGGCGGAGCTCGTCCTCCCGCTCCTGGGCTGATCCCTCCGCCCGCGGCGACGCGAACCTGCGTCACCGCGGGCGGGGACGAGGTCACTCGGCGAGGAACGCCAGGATGTCCTTGTCGAGCTCCTCCTGGTACGAGCCGGCGATGCCGTGCGGCGCACCCGGGTACACCTTGAGCGTGCCGAGCTTGACGAGCTCGATGGCCTTGTAGGCGGCCGCGGCGATCGGGACGATCTGGTCGTCGTCGCCGTGCGCGATGAGGACCGGCACGTCGAGGGCCTTGAGGTCCTCGGTGAAGTCGGACTCCGAGAACGCCTTGACGCAGTCGTAGGCGGACTGCAGACCGACGAGCATGCCCTGGCGCCAGAAGTCGTCGCGCTGACCCTGCGAGATGGTCGAGCCCTCACGGTTCGTGCCGAAGAAGGCAGCCGACAGGTCCCGGTAGAGCTCGGAACGGTCGTTCAGGACGCCCTCGCGCAGCCCGTCGAAGACCTCGATCGGCGTGCCCTCGGGGTTGGCCTCGGACTGCACCATGATCGGCGGGACGGCGCCCACGGTCACGATCTTGGACACGCGGCCCTTGCCGTGGCGGGCCGCGTACCGCACGACCTCGCCGCCGCCCGTGGAGTGGCCGATCAGTGCGAGGTCGGTCAGGTCCAGCGCCTCGACCAGCGCGGCCAGGTCGGCCGCGTAGTGGTCCATGTCGTTGCCGTCGTGGGTGCGCGACGACCGGCCGTGCCCGCGACGGTCGTGCGCGATGGCGCGGTAGCCGTTGTCGGCGAGCAGCTTGAGCTCGCGCTCCCAGGCCTCCGAGCTGAGCGGCCAGCCGTGCGACAGCACGACGGGACGGCCGCTGCCGAACTCCTGGTAGAACAGCTCGACGCCGTCCGGGGTGGTGATGTACGGCACGTGGGCCTCCTGGGGATGGGGACGCAGGCGCGGATGCGCCTGCCCTACGATCGAACCGCGCCGCCGGAGCCGCGACCAGGAAGAAGACAGGCAGAACCGCCGCGTGCGGTCGGGCGAGGCGGTGACGGTGCAGGACGAGTCCTTCGGCGCGCTGGTCCGCCGTCTGCGGACGGAGGCCGACCTCACGCTCGAGGCGCTGGCCGAGGCGTCGGGCGTGAGCGACCGGGGGATCGGCGACATCGAGCGGGGCGTCAGCCGGGCGCCCCAGCGGCGTACCGTCCTGGCGCTCGCGGACGGCCTGGGCCTCGACGACGACGCGCGGGCGGCGCTCCTGGAGGCGGCGCGTGACGCACGCCGTCGGACCCTGGACTCGGCCGCGGGCTCGCGGCTCCCGGTCCCGGCCGCGCTCGAGGACTTCACGGGTCGGGCCGGCGACCGTCTCGCCGTCGCCGCCGCGCTCCGTGGCTCGACGCCGGGCGTCGCACCGGCCGTGGTGCTCGTCTCGGGCCCGCCGGGCTTCGGCAAGACGACGCTCGCGGCGCGGGTCGCGGCGGACCTCGCCCCCGACTTCGACGACCGCGTCTTCCTCGACCTGCGCGGCCTCGACGCGCAGCCCGTGGCGCCGGACGACGTCGTCCGCCGGCTCTGTGCGGCGCTCACGGCCTCGCCGGCGCCTGCCCGGGCGGACGACGCCGCGGACCGGCTGCGCGACGCGCTCGTCGGCCGGCGGGTGCTGCTGGTGCTCGACAACGCGGCGTCCGAGGAGCAGGTCCGTGCGGCGCTCCCGGCGTCGGGCCCGGCCGCCGTCCTCGTCACCTCCCGCAGGACGCTCGCCGGTCTCGCGGGCGCGCGCCGGTTCGTGCTCGGCACGCTCGCCGACGACGACGCGGTCGCGCTCCTGCGCCGGATCGTGCCGCCCGAGGCGGGCGGACCCGACGAGCTCGCACGGCTGGCGGCGCTCTGCGTCGACGTCCCGCTCGCGCTGCGGATCGCCGGGAACCGGCTGGCCGTCCGGCAGGGCTGGTCGGTGGCGCGCCTGGTCGCTCGCCTGGACGCGCCCGACCGCCGCCTCGACGGCTTGCGCGCGGGCGACCTGCAGGTCCGGGCGGCGTTCTCGTCGTCGTTCGAACAGCTCGGGCCGGGCGCGCAACGGATGTTCCGTCGGCTCGCGCTCGCGCTCGCGGACGCGCCGACCGTCGGTACGGGTCTGGCCGCTGCGTTGAGCGGGGAGGGGCTGCCCCGGGCGGAGGACCTGCTCGACGAGCTCGTCGACCTCAGCCTGGTCCAGCCGTCCGGAGACGAGCGGTTCGGGCTCCACGACCTGCTGCGGGAGTTCGCCGCGTCCGAGCTGAGGGCGCAGGAGGGCGACGACGCGGCGGCTGCGACCCGTCGCCGTGCGGACGCCTGGCTCCTCGCGACGGCGTCGCGTGCGGGCCGCTGGTTCGAGCCCGAGCACGAGGTGGTCCCCCAGGGCGAGGAGGCGCTGGTCGTCGTCGAGACCGCCGACGACGCGCGGCACTGGCTCGTCGCGGAGGCCGAGTCGTGGCTGGCGGCCCTGAGGCGCGCCGCCGACGGCGGGGCCGGGACGGTGGTCGTCGAGGTCGCCGAAGCGCTGCACTGGTTCTCGGACCTGTGGCCGCACTGGCGGGGCTGGGGCGAGGTGTTCAGGTTGTCGGCGCGGGCCGCGGCCGCGTCGGGGGACGACGCGCTCACCGCCACGCACGAGGGGTACCTCGCGTGGTCGCAGATCGTCGGGCTGGACGACATGGACGCCGCTCGCGCGAGTGCGCGCCGTGCCCTCGACGCAGCATCGCGCGCCGGGGACGACGCGGCGCTCGGCTGGGCGCACTACTACGTCGGGTGGGCGTCGGCGGACCCAGCGGTCTCGCGTCGGGAGGCGCGCCACGCCGCGGAGCACTTCCGCGCCGCGGGGGACCGCGAGGCGCTGCCCCAGGCCCTGCTCGCCGCTTCCGACGCGCAGGCTCGGCTGGGCGACGTCGACGGCGCGGTCGAGACGGCGCGCGAGGTGCTGGACGTCCTGGCAGACCCCGCGACCCGGCCGCGTGCCCAGGTCGCGGAGTTCACCGCCGCCTCGGCGCACGGCTACGTGGTCGCGATCCTCGGGGAGGCCGGCCGGTGGGCCGAGGTCCTCGAGCTCGCCCCCGAGGCGGTCGTGCTCGCGGAGACGCTCGGCGTGACGCGCATGGTCGCGCTCGCGCGGTACTGGCGCGGGCGGGCGCTGCTCGAGGTCGAAGGGCCGGCCGCCGCCGCCCCCGACCTGCAGCGTGCGCTCACGCTGCGCGAGGAGATGGGCGACGAGGCGGCCGCCTCCGCGATCCGTGACCTCCTGGACGCCCGCGGCTAGGGTCCGCCCGCGTGCCGCTCAGCCGGCGACCACCGCGACGCCCGTCCGGCCGCCGTCGACGTCGAGCACCGTCCCGTGGACGAACCCGGCGTCGTCGGACGCGAGGTACACGGCGGCCGCGGCGATGGCCTCCGGGCCGCCCGCGGTGCCGGCGGGCGTGCCGGACATCAGGCGGTCGCCGGCCTCGACGACGCGCTCGGGCGAGTCGGCGGACCGGATGACCCCGGGCGAGATCGCGTTGACGCGGATGTTCTGCGCGGCGAGCTCGCCGGCCCACGCGCGGGTCAGGGTCTCGACGGCGCCCTTCGACGCGGCGTAGAGGGGGCTCGTCGGCACGGCGAGGCGCGCGACCCACGAGCCGAGGTTGATGACGACGCCACCTCCGGCCTCCGCCATCGCGGGCACGAGCGCCTGGGTGAGGAAGAACGGCGCCTTCACGTTGACGGCGAGGACGTGGTCGGCGAGCGCGTCGTCGGTATCGGCGGTGGTATGGGCCGGGAACACCCCGGCGTTGTTGACGAGGACGTCGACGCGCCCGCCGAGCAGGGCGAGCGCCTGGTCGGCGAGCTCACGGCTGCGGGCGGACGAGCCGTCGAGGTCGGCGCGGACGAAGTCGGCGGTGCCGCCCGCGGCGCGCAGGGCGTCGACGACGGCGCGGCCGCGCTCCTCGTCCCGGCCGGAGACGACGACGTGCGCGCCCTCGGCCGCGAGGGCGGTGGCGATCGCGCGCCCGATGTTGCTGGTGGAACCTGTCACGAGGGCCGTACGGCCCAGGAGTCGCTGTGTCATGGCGTCGACGCTAGGAGCGGAAAAATGGACTCTCAAGTCCAAACAAGGGCTTGCGCCTCCGCTGTGAGCGAAGACGGCGCGACCCGGCTGGACCGCCCGACCCAGAAGGTGCCTACGCTGGCCGCATGACGCTCACCGCCAAGGGCCTGGCCACCCGCGCCCGGATCGTCCAGGGCGCCGCCGACTTCCTCCGCGGCACCGACGACGGCGAGATCACGCTCGACGACGTCCGGGCCATCACCGGCACCAGCAAGGGCCAGCTCTTCCACTACTTCCCGGGCGGCAAGGACGACCTGCTCATGGCGGTGGTCCGGCTCGAGGCGGACCACGTCCTGGACGACCAGCAGCCCTACCTCGCGAACCTCACCACGTGGGCGGCGTGGGAGCGGTGGCGGGACGTCGTCGTCGCGCGGTACCGGGCGCAGGGCAGCCGCTGTTCGCTGAGCGCGCTCATGGGGCAGGTGGGCGGCGTGCCCGGGGTCCCGGAGGTCGTGCGCGACCTCCTCGTCGACTGGGAGGCGCACCTGGCCGCCGGCATCCGGTCGATGCAGGACGCGGGCGAGATGCGCGCCGACCTGCCGGCCGGGAGAGCCGCCGCTGCACTCGTGGCCGGCATCCAGGGCGGCGTCCTGCTCCTGCGCACGACCGGGGACACTCGGCACCTCGAGGCGGCTCTCGACGCAGGCCTCGACCACCTGCGGGCCCCCGCCGGAGATCGGGTCTGGTAGCCCGCGGGTTCCGCCGTGCCGGGGCGCGGGGCAGCCCTCCCCATCGAGCCGGCGGGCACCGGTTGGTACGGTGCCCGCGTGCTGACGTGGGGCAGGAGCTGGGGCAACCAGGAGCTGGTGCTGGACGGGACGACGGTGGGCCGGTTCGACACTGCGACGTTCCGGGAGCGCACGACGGTCCAGCTCGGGACGGAGACGTGGGAGTACGCGCGGCAGCCGGGCGGAGGGATCCTGGGGACCGGTCCGGTGGGCTCGCCGACGCCGTTCCAGCTCTGGGCGACCCGACGCTCGTTCTTCAGCTACGCGTGGGACGTCGCGACGCCCGCAGCCCGCTACGAGCTCAAGCAGGGTGTGTTCTCGACCGCGTTCCAGGTGCTGCGCGGCGGTGTCCAGGTCGGCGAGGCCCGCCGCGCCGGGATGATGACGAGCCGCTTCTCGCTGGTGCTCCCGCCCGACGTCCCGCTCCAGGACCAGGCGTTCCTCCTGTGGGTCGTCGAGGCCTCCGAGCGGCGGCGGAGCCACAGCTCGACCACCTCCGCGAGCTAGAGGATCCCGCGCCCGGGTCGACAACGTAGCCTTCCGGACTGTGACCTCACCCGCCGAGCCGCTGCCCCTCAGCCTTCCCGCCCTGCCGCCGGCCGTCGTCCTGCTCGACCTGGACGGCACCCTGACCGACTCCGCGCCCGGGATCACGGGCTCGCTCCGGGCCGCCCTCGCCGAGGCGGGCCTCCCCGTGCCCGACGACGCCACGCTGCGCCGGTTCGTCGGGCCGCCCCTCCCGCAGATGCTCGCCGCGCACGGGGTGCCGACCGACCGGGTGGACGAGCTCGTGGCCCGCTACCGCAGCCACTTCACCGCGGGCGGGATGTTCGACAACGCCGTCTTCCCCGGGATCGTGGACGCGATGGACGCGCTCCGCGCCGCAGGGGCCGTGCTCGCGGTCGCCACGTCGAAGCCCGAGGTCTACGCCCGGCAGATCGCGGAGCACTTCCGTCTGGACGCGCACCTGACCCACGGCCTCGACGGCGTGTTCGGCGCCGACGCCGACCAGGGGTCGCGGTCGAGCAAGGCGGAGGTCGTCGCGCACGCCCTCGCGAGCCTGCGTGCGCGCGGCGTCGACGCCGGCCCGACGACGACCGTCATGGTGGGCGACCGCGAGCACGACGTGCTCGGTGCCGGACGCCACGGGCTCGCGACCGTCGGCGTGGCCTGGGGCTACGCGGAGCCGGGCGAGCTGGAGGACGCCGGCGCGGTCGCCGTCGTCGGGACGCCGGCCGAGCTCACCGCGCTGCTGCTCGGGCCCCGCTGACGGGGTACCCTGGACGACGGCCCGCTGAGGGCTGACAGCAGCACCGACACCGCACGCGACGCGTGCCGAGCGAGGGGAGGACCGCCATGCGCAGCGAACCTCCCAGTGATAGTCGCTCCCGCGGCCTCGAAGGCCGCGGCGTGTCCCTGCACCTCCAGCACCGTCCCGCCCGCCACGCGCGCGGCTGACGGCCCGCGCGCGCTCGGCGCCGCGGACCTCTGACCGCGACGACCGTGCGTCGACGGTGCGCCAGCGCTGTCCTGGAGCCCGTCATGACCGACCGTCCCATCACCCGTCTCGCCACCCTCGCGCGCCGCCCCCACCTGCTCGCGCGCCGCGACTCCGAACTGGCGCGCGCCCGCCGCGGCAGCCTGCCCGCCCTGCCCGCCCCCGACGAGGCGAGCGCGGCTTCCGAGGCGGGGTCGAGCATCGTCGACTCCGCCATCTACGTGCAGGGCCGCCGCGTCACGACGCCGCCCTCGCTCGGCGACACGTTCCGTGCGCTGCGCGCCGAGGACGACGCGATGGCCTGGATCGGCCTGTACCGGCCGAGCGAGAAGGACCTGACCCGGCTCGCGGTCGAGTTCGACCTGCACGAGCTCGCCGTCGAGGACGCGATCGTCGCCCACCAGCGGCCCAAGCTCGAGCGGTACGGGGACACGCTGTTCGTCGTCCTGCGGGCCGCGCGCTACGTGGACGCGACCGAGGAGGTCGAGTTCGGCGAGCTGCACGTGTTCGTGGGGCCGGACTTCGTGGTGACCGTCCGGCACGCCGAGTCGCCGAACCTCACGGCGGTGCGCCGCCGCACCGAGGCGGACCCGTCGATGCTCGCCCGCGGCCCGGAGGCGGTGCTGTACGCGATCCTCGACGCCGTCGTCGACGGGTACGCGCCGGTCGTCGCCGGGCTCGAGAACGACATCGACGAGATCGAGACCGAGGTGTTCCGCGGCGAGGCGTCGGTGTCGCGGCGCATCTACGAGCTCTCGCGCGAGGTCGTCGAGTTCCAGCGCGCCGTGCGCCCGCTGCGCCAGATCCTCACGGCTCTGCGCGCCGGGTTCGACAAGTACCAGATCGACGAGGAGCTCCAGAGCTACCTGCGCGACGTCGCGGACCACGCGACCGAGGTCGCGGAGCGCATCGACGGCTTCCGGGTCGCGCTGCGCGACATCCTCACCGTCAACGCGACGCTCGTGTCGCAGCGGCAGAACGAGGAGATGCAGGCGCTCTCGGAGGCGAGCAACGCCCAGAACGAGGAGGTCAAGAAGATCTCCGCGTGGGCGGCCATCCTGTTCGCGCCCACGCTCGTCGGGACGATCTACGGCATGAACTTCAACATGCCGGAGCTGCAGTGGCGCTACGGCTACCCGTTCGCGCTCGTCGCCATGCTGTGCGTGAGCGTCGGGCTGTGGAGCGTCTTCAAGGCGCGGCGCTGGATCTGACGGGCCCGACGGCGCGGGGTCGGCTCAGCGCTGGACCTCGCCGCGCGTGACGTACTCGACGGACGTCTCGCTCGCGGGCATGCCGGGGTAGTGGCCGGCGGTCGTCCGGACGCGCGCCGCCTCGGGCTCGCCGCCGGACGCCTCGGTGAGCGAGAGCCGCGAGACGATGCGGTACCGGTCACCCCGGTAGACGGAGTGGACGTACTCGACGGGTCGGCCGCCGTCGTCGAGCGTGAGCCGTTCGAACATGAGCGCTGCGGAGAACGGCGGGACGCCCATGATGCGCGCCTCCTCCTCGCTCGTGACGGTGGCCTCCATGGCCTGCGTGGCGCTCGCCACGCGGACGCCGTGGTGCTGCGCGAGGTGCTCGTAGAAGTCGCCGGACTCGACGTCGGCGGGGTCGAGGTCGGGGACCACCGCGGCGGGGAGGTAGAGATACTCGATCGCGATCGGCTCGCCGTCGACCAGCCGGAGGCGGGCGACGTGCACCACGGTCGCGGACGGCGAGAGGTGGAGGCGCCGTCCGACGCGCGGGCCGGCCGGCACCGTGCCGAGGTCGAGCACGCGGCTCGACCAGGCACCACCGGCGCGCGGGACCTCCGCGACCGTGTCGTGCGCGACGAGCTCCTGCGTGACCTTCGCGCGCGCGACGAACATGCCCCGCCCGTGCTCGCGGACCACGAGTCCCGCGGCGACCAGCTCGTCGACGGCGGCCCGCAGAGTCGGCCGCGAGACGCCGAGCTGGTGGGAGAGGTCGCGCTCGGAGGGCAGGGGATGGCCCGCGGGCTGCGACTCGACGAGCTCGAGGATGTGGTCGCGGACGAGCTCGCGCTTGCGGGTGGGTGTCGCGGGGCTGTCGGGCACGCGTGATCCTCCTGGTTGCCTCAGAACTGACCACTGGTGAGTATGCCACCTCCCCGTCCCAGGACAGCTCCTGTCGGAACGTTTCGGGCTGATTGCTGCGATATCTCGTTCTGATCACGACTGACGCGACCTCTTGACGGCGTGTCCCGGGACGTGCCATCTTCGCTCTCATTACTTACCAGTTGACCAACTGGTAAACAACGAGGCGAGGTGAACCATGAGGAAGTTCCGCACCGCGGGCACGGCCGCGGCGACGGCGGCGGCCCTGGCCCTGACCGTCGCGGCCTGTTCGTCCGACGACGGCTCGGACGACCCCGGCACGAGCACGAAGGGCGCCACGACGATCGACGTCTGGCTCATGCGCGACAGCATCTCCGACGCGTTCCAGCAGGAGTTCGTCGCGGGGTTCGAGCAGGCCCACCCCGACGTCAAGGTCGACGTCCAGGTCCAGGAGTGGGAGGGCATCGGCCAGAAGATCATCTCCGCGCTCGCCAGCGACGACGCGCCGGACGTGATCGAGGTCGGCAACACGCAGGTCGCGCAGTACGCCGCGAGCGGCGGGCTCACCGACCTCAGCGACAAGGTCTCCGACCTCGGCGGCTCGGACTGGATCCCCGGGCTCGCCGAGCCCGGTAAGATCGACGGCAAGCAGTACGGGATCCCGTACTACGCGGCGAACCGCGTGGTGCTCTACAACAAGGACCTCTTCGCGAAGGCCGGGATCACCAGCCCGCCGACGACCCGCGACGCGTGGCTCCAGGACACCACCAAGCTCAACGCGGGCGGCAACCAGGGCATCTACCTCGCCGGCCAGAACTGGTACACCTACGCCGGGTTCCTGTGGGACGAGGGCGGCGACCTCGCGACGCAGGACGGCGACACCTGGACGGGTGGGCTCGACACGCCCGCGGCCGCCGCCGCGATCGACTTCTACGGCAAGCTCCAGAAGCTCGGCAAGGGACCCAAGGACGCGGACGAGCAGCACCCGCCGCAGATCGACGTGTTCGCGGGCGGCAAGGTCGCCCAGATGATCGCGACGCCGGGTGCCGCGGCCCAGGTGACGGCCGCGAACGCCGCCATGAAGGACAAGATCGGGTTCTTCCCGATCCCCGGCAAGACGGCCGACGAGCCGGGCGCCGTCTTCACGGGCGGCTCCGACCTGGTGATCCCGACAGCCGCGGCGCACCCCGACCAGGCCTACACGTTCATCAAGGAGCTGGCCGGCGACGACTGGCAGAAGAAGCTCGCGGTCGCCATGAGCTACGTGCCCAACAAGACGACGCTGGCGAGCGCGCTCGCCGGCGACCCGGGCGCGGCGGCCATGGCCGCGGGGGCAGCCAACGGTCACGCGACGCCGAACTCGCCCAACTGGGCGGCGGTCGAGGCGAACAACCCGATCAAGAACTACATGACGCAGGTGCTGACGGGGGCGGACCCGGCCGTCGCCGGCAAGGCAGCGTCCGACTCCATCGCGAAGACGCTCAATGCGTCGAGCTGAGCTGGAGGGGGTCGTGGGAGGTGCGGCGTCTCCCGCGTCCCGCGACCCCCTCCTCACCGAGGGGCGGGCCGAACGGCCCGCCCCCGCGGGGCCGGGCGCCGGGACGTCCGCCCTGCGACGGGGTCCCGGCCCCTGGCCCTACCTGCTGATCGCGCCGACCGTCGTCGTGGTCGGCGTCGTGCTCGGGTATCCCGTCGTCCGCAACGTCGTGATGTCGTTCCAGGACTACGGGCTGCGCGAGCTGATCCGCGGGGGAGCCGGGTTCGTCGGGTTCGACAACTACGTCGAGCTGCTCTCGGACGGAACGTTCTGGGGCGTCGTCGTGCGCACGCTCGTGTTCACCGCGATCAACGTGCTGCTGATCATGGTGCTGTCGACGCTCGTGGCGCTCATGATCGGCGCGCTCGGTCGCGTGCTGCGGTTCTCGGTGATGGCCGGTCTCGTCGTGGTGTGGGCGACGCCCATCATCGCGGCCACGACCATCTGGCAGTGGCTGTTCCAGTCGCAGCGCGGCATCGTCAACTGGGCGCTCGTCGGGCTGGGGCTCGACCGGTTCGAGGGCTACTCCTGGCTCGCCCACGGGAACGCCGCCTTCGCGATGCTCGTGCTGCTCATCGTCTGGCAGTCCGTGCCCTTCGCCGCGCTGACCCTCTACGCGGGCCTGACGACGGTCCCGCACGAGCTCTTCGAGGCGGCCCGGATCGACGGTGCGTCCGGGTTCCGGCTGTTCCGCTCGGTGACGTTCCCGATCCTGAGGCCGCTGTTCGGGCTCATCACCTCGCTCGAGGTGATCTGGGTGTTCAAGGCGTTCGCGCAGATCTGGGCGATCACGCAGGGCGGGCCCGACGACGCGACCACCACGCTGCCCGTCTACGCCTACCAGGTCGCCCAGTCGCTGCACCGCTACGGGCTGTCGGGGGCGATCTCGGTCGTCACGGTCGTGATGCTCACGCTCCTGCTCCTCGTGTACTTCCGTCAGACCTTGCGCCAGGAGGGCGACCGATGACGAGCGCCACCACCCCCGTCCCCGCTGCGACCGTCTCTGCCGGCCCCGCGCCGTCGGGCCGCCGACGGCTCCGGCCCGGGCGCGTCGCGCTCGCGGCGGCCGCCGTCGTGACGATCCTCGCGTCGATCTTCCCCGTGTACTGGATGCTCCGGACGGCGGTCGAGCCCACGCGCGACCTGCAGTCGGGCTCGCCGAGCCTCTGGCCGCGTGCCCTGACGCTCGACCACTTCCGCACGGCCCTGGACGCGGACGGCTTCTGGACCTTCTGGCGCAACAGCCTGCTCGTGACGCTCGGGTCCGTGGTCGTGGCGCTCGTCGTGGCCGCGCTCGCGGCGTTCGCGGTCGCGCGCCTGCGCTGGCGGGGCCGCGGCGTCTTCGTGCTCGTCGTGTTCGCCGCCCAGATGGCGCCCTGGGAGGCGCTGCTCATCCCGATGTACATCGTGGTGCGCGACGCCGACCTGCTCGACCGGCTCGCGACCCTGCTCGTCATCTACACGGTGATCACCCTGCCGTTTACGATCCTCACGATCCGGGGCTTCCTCGAGGCGATCCCGATCGAGCTCGAGGAGGCGGCGCGCGTCGACGGGTGCTCGCGCGCCACGGCGTTCCGGCGCATCGTCTTCCCGCTGCTCGCGCCCGGCCTGCTGTCGACGTCGCTCTTCGGGTTCATCACCGCGTGGAACGAGTTCGCGTTCGCGAACACCCTCATCATCAAGAACCAGGACAGCCGGACGCTGCCCGTCTGGCTGTCGTCGTTCAACAACGTCTTCGGCACGGACTGGGGTGCCACGATGGCCGCCTCGACGCTCTTCATGCTGCCCGTGCTGCTGGTGTTCGTCGTCCTGCAGAACCGGGTCACGGGCGGGCTCACGGCCGGGGCGGTGAAGGGATGAGCGCCCTCCCCGCGCCGGCGCCCGCCCTGGTGCCGGCGCCGCGGTCGTGGCGTGCGCGGCCCGGCGTCCACGTCCTCGACGAGCGCTCGACCCTGCACTCCGACCCCGCGCTCGCGGGCGAGGCGCGGCGGCTGCGCCGCCTGCTCGGCGCGAGCGGCGGCCTCGACCTCGAGCCCGCCGGGCACTTCTCCGCGACCGTCCGGCTCGCGCTCGACGAGGCGCTGGGGCCCGAGGCGTTCGTGCTGGACGTCCTTCCCGAGCGGGTCGAGGTGCGCGCGGGCGGACCGGCGGGGGCGTCGTACGGGATCGAGGCGCTGCGCCAGCTCCTGCCGCCCGACGGGTACAGGTCGGCCGTCGTCACGCCCCCGCCCTGGGAGCTCCCGTGCGGCACGGTCGAGGACGAGCCCGTGCTGGCGTGGCGCGGCGTCCTCCTCGACGTGGTCCGGCACTTCCTGCCCGTGCGCGAGGTGCTGCGGTTCGTCGACCTCATGGCCCAGCACCGGCTCAACACCCTCCAGCTCCACCTGACCGACGACCAGGGCTGGCGGCTCGAGATCGCCGGGTTCCCCGAGCTCACGGCGGTCGCGTCGTGGCGGCGCGGCTCGCAGGTCGGCGCGGGCGACGACGCCCTCGAGGACGGCCGCCCCCACGGTGGCTTCTACACGCGGGCCGACGTCGCCGAGATCGTGGCGTACGCCGCCGAGCGGCACGTGACGGTGGTGCCCGAGGTCGACCTGCCGGGTCACGTCCAGGCGCTCGTCGCCGCGTACCCCGAGCTGGGAGCCGGCCTTGACCCCGCGTCCGACGGGAGCCTGGTGGCACCGGAGGTCTGGACGCGCTGGGGGATCTCCGACCACGTGCTCGGGCTGTCCGAGCGGGTCGTCGAGCAGGTCGGGGCGATCCTCGACGACGTGCTCGACCAGTTCCCGTCGCCCGTGCTCGCCCTCGGCGGCGACGAGTCGCCCAAGGTGCGGTGGCACCGCGACCCGGAGGTGGTGCGGCGTCGGGCCGAGCTGGGTCTCGACCGCGACGCCGACGCGCAGAACTGGCTGCTCGACCGCCTCGCGCAGCGGGCGCGGGCGCGGGGCCGCCGCGTCCTGCTGTGGGACGAGGTGCTCGAGGGCGCGCCGGTGCGCGACGCGGTCGTCGCGTCGTGGCGCGGCTCGCACGGGGTCGCCGGGGGCCTCGCCGAGGGCTACGACGTCGTCGCCTGCCCCGCGGACGAGGTCTACCTCGACTACCGCCAGTCCGACGACCCGCGCGAGCCGGTCCCGGTCGGCGTGGTCACGGACCTCGACCGCGTGCTCGCCTTCGACCCGCGCCGCGGCGTCGACGGCACCGAGGCCGGCCGGCTGCTCGGCGCCCAGGCGCACCTGTGGACGGAGCACGTTGACTCGCCCCGCACGCTCGACTTCCTCGCGTTCCCGCGGCTTGCGGCCTTCGCGGAGGTCGTCTGGCGGGGAGGCCCGAGCGAGCCCGAGGAGTTCCGGGCGCGGCTCGCGGTCCACGCCCGCCGCCTGGAGGCGCAGGGCGTGGAGCTGCGGGACGCGGACGGCCCGCGCCCGTGGCAGGAGCGGCCCGGTGTCGTCGGGTCGCCGCTCGAGCGGCACGAGCTCGACGCGCACCTGCGCCGGCTCGTCGGCCTGGGCCCGCTCTGACCGCCGACCGAGAAGGGGCCGGCTACCAGCGGCCGCGGTGGACGACGTCGTCCATCGCGCGCCGGGGTCGGCGCTTCGCAGAGCCGGTCGCGCCGCCCGGCGCCGGGTGGCCGATGGTGATCGCGCCGACGGGGTCGTGGTCGGCGCGGATCCCGAACGCCTCGCGCACGGCGGCGTCCGCCTCGGGCGGGATCCCGAAGAAGAGGGCCCCGAGCCCCTCGTCGACGACGGTCTGCAGGATCAGCAGGCTCGCCATCGCGGTGTCGAGGTCCCAGAACGGCTGCGGCCAACGGGCCTCGTCGCGGTCGGTCCAGCCCTTGTCGGGCTCGGCGTAGCGGTCGAGGTAGGTCGCCTTGCTGCTGCATGGGATCACGACGACGGGTGCGCGCATCATGCCCTCGAGCCAGGCGTCGGGGTGCTCCGTGTCGGCCGTCGCCTCCCAGTAGCGGCGGACGTCGTCCGGGGTGTCGAGGACGAGGAACCCCCAGCCCTGGCTGAACCCGGCGCTGGGGGCGCGGACGGCGTTGCGGAGCGCCCGGTCGACCACTGCCGGGTCCACCGGGTCCGTGGTGTAGCTGCGGGTCATGCGGCGGCGGTCGACGACGTCCTGGAACTCCATGCCCGCAGCATGCCACCCCGCGCCGAGGGTGACGTCGCGTTCGCCGAGGGTGACGTCGCGTTCGCTGAGGGTGACGTTGCGTTCGCCGAGGGTGACGTCGCGTTCGCCGACGGTGACGTTGCGTTCGCTGAGGGTGACGTTGCGTTCGCTGAGGGTGACGGTCGTCCACAGCTGCGGGACCGGTGCCCTGTGGATACGTGTCACCGTCGGCGGACGTCGTGTCACCGTCGGCGCCTGCGGTGTCACCGTCGGCGGACGGCGTGTCACCGTCGGCGAACGCGACGTCACCGTCGGCGGACGGAGAGTCTCCGTCGGTGTCAGTCGTGGAGGGTCGGGTTCCAGGTCCGCGTCGTGACGTTGATGGTGTTCCACGCGTTGATGGTGGTGAGGGCGGCGACGAGCGCGCCGAGCTCGTCGGGAGTGAAGTGCCGCGCCGCCTCCTGCCAGACCTCGTCGGGCACGTGGGTCTGCGCGAGGAGCGTGACCTGCTCGGTGAGGTCGAGGGCGGCGCGCTCGCGGGCCGTGAAGAACGGCGCCTCACGCCAGACGGGCACTGCGGTCACGCGTTGCGGGTGCTCGCCCGCGGCGAGCGCGTCGGTCGTGTGGAGGTCGACGCAGTAGGCGCAGCCGTTGAGCTGCGAGGCGCGGAGGCGGACGAGGTCGCGCAGGCGCGCGTCGAAGCCGACGCGGTCGAGCTCGGCCTCGGCGGCCCGGTGCAGCCGGTTCATGGCGGCGCTGAATCCGGGCGCGGCCTGCTGGATGTCGAGGCGGACGGGGATGGTGACGGGCGCGTCGTCCGGGGTGGTGGGGGTGGTCTCGGTGGGGGTGGTGGTCGTCGTCATGTCGTCGACACTACGGAGGATCGGACCGCGCGTAGAGTCCACTTCGATGACAGAAACCTGGGCCACTCGCGCGGGCCTCGACCTGTTCCTCGCCCCCGAGGCGGCGCGTGGCGCGCGGCCGCGCCGCGCGCTCGAGGACGCGCTGCGCGACGCCGTCCGGACCGGGCGCCTCGCCGCAGGGACGCGCGTGCCGTCGTCACGGAGCCTCGCCGCGGACCTCGGGATCGCCCGCAACACGGTCGCCGAGGTGTACGGCCAGCTCGTCGCCGAGGGGTGGTTCGAGGCGCGCGTGGGCTCCGGCACCTGGGTGGGGGAGCGGCCCCGCCCGGCCGCGCGTCCGGCGCCACCGGAGCGGACCACCCGTCCGGCGGCCGACCTGCGGGCCGGCCTGCCCGACGGCACCCAGCTCCCGCGCTCGGCCTGGACCGCCGCCACCCGCCGCGCGATCGAGGCGCTCGGCCCCGGTGAGCTCGGGTACACGCCGCGCGTCGGGCTGCCCCGGCTCCGCGAGGAGGTCGCGGAGTACGTCGCGCGGACGCGCGGGGTCGTCGCCCGGCCCGACGACGTCGTCGTCACGACGGGCTTCAGCGAGACGCTCGCGCTGGTCTGCGCGGCGCTGCGGGCGAGCGGGGCGCGGCGGCTCGCCGTCGAGGCCTACGGGCACGAGCGGCACCGGGCGATCGCGCGTGCGGCCGGGCTCGACCTGCAGGTCCTGCCCGTCGACGACGACGGCGCGCGCGTCGACCTCCTCGACGCCGACGCCGTGCTCCTCACCCCCGCGCACCAGTTCCCCACGGGCGTGCCGCTCGCGCCCGCCCGCCGCGTCGCCGTGGCGCGCTGGGCCGAGGCCACCGACGGCCTCGTCGTCGAGGACGACTACGACGGCGAGCTCCGCTACGACCGCCGCCCCGTCGGGGCGCTCCAGGCGCTCGCACCGGGTCACGTCGTCTACGCGGGGACGGCGAACAAGGCCTTCGCGCCGTCGCTCGGGGTCGGCTGGGCGGTCGCCCCGGGCTGGCTGGTGGCCGAGCTCGAGCGGATCCGCGCCGACCGGGGCGTGCGTGCCGACGGGCTCGGCCAGGCCGTGCTCGCCGACCTGCTCGCGACCCACGCCTACGACCGGCACGTCCGGCGGGTGCGTGTCGCGTACCGGGAACGCCGCGACCGGCTGGCCGCGGCGCTCGCGTCACGGGTACCTCGCGCGCAGCTGCGGGGGCTGCCCGCCGGGCTGCACGTCGTCGTCGAGCTGCCCGACGGCGTCGCCGCGAGCGCCGCCGTGGAGGCGGGGGAGCGGCACGGCGTCCTGTTCGAGGCGCTCGCCGACTTCCGCGCGGCCGTCCCCGGGATCGTGGGCGGGGCTGACGCCGACGGGCGCTGCGTCGTCGTGGGGTTCGGGGCGCCCCCGGCGCACGCCTACGCGGCAGCGCTCGAGGGGACGGTGGCGGCGCTGGCCGAGGCCGCGGGCTGACTCGGGTGGGTCGTCAGGCGCAGTGCACGGCGCCGAGGTCCGCGAACATCGCGGCGTTGAGGCGGAACGCGAGCTTCGCCTCCTCGACCGCACGCGCGACCTCGCCGTCGTCGAGCCCGAGGCCGTCGAGGCGCTCGCGGTAGACGTCCTTGAAGGGCTTGGACTTCGGGATCTCGTCGAACGTGTAGAACGCGAGGCCCTCGGGCCCGAGGTCGTAGTGACGCTCGAGCATGCGCTTGATGATCTGCCCGCCGGACAGGTCGCCGAGGTAGCGCGTGTAGGCGTGCGCGGCGTAGCGGGCCAGGTCGGAGCCGGTGCCCTGGAGGTGCGCCACGTAGGCGAGCGTCGCGGGGTGGATCGTGATCCGCTCGCGCCAGTCCGGCCCGACGAGGACCGCGAGGTCCTGCTCGATGGACGGGACCCGGGTCAGCTCGTCGAAGACGAGGCTCGCGCCGCGCGCGTCGGACCGGACCACGGTGCTCTCTGCCTCGAGCGCGCGGTACACGGCGAGCTGCTGGGCAGCGAGGTCGGCGTAGGCGCCGACGTCGAGCCTGCCGGCGAGGAGCTGTTCGACGAACCCGGAGGCCTCCGCCTGCTCGTGCTCCGGGCGGGTTCCCTCGCGTAGCCGGCGGGACAGCGGTGCGGTGGTCAGCACGTCGAGTGCGACGGTCCGGGTCACGGGCGTTCTCCTCGGGGTGCAGATGACAAGCCGTCAGGAAGCGTACGCGACGGTTTGCCTACCCCCAGTGGCTCGACTGGCGGGTCCAGGCCCGACGACGGCCACCCCCTACCGTCGTCGGGTTCCGGTTGTGCACAGGGCGCGTCGTGCGGCCGGTGGTCGGCCGCACGCAGGCGACACCCTGGGCGCATGACGATCCCTGACGCCCTGGACCTGCCCGACCTTCCCCTCACGACCGACGAGGACGTGACCGAGCGCGTGCGCGACATCGTCGGTCGCGCCGCGCGCCGGCAGCTCTGGCTGTTCTTCCTCGACGCCGACGACCGCCAGCTCCCCGTGCTGCTGCCGATCCCCGACTTCCCGCCCAGCCCGGACGGTGGCCACGCCGAGCAGCTCGCCGGGTCGTTGGCGGCGCTGGTCCAGGAGGTCGACGCGGCGCAGGTCGTGGTGGTGTGGGAACGCCGGCTCGACGACCGTGCGACGACGCTCGACCGCGCCTGGGCGGCGCGGCTCGCCGAGGCGTGCCGGGCCGCGAGGGTCCGGCTGCGGGGTCAGCTCCTCAGCCACCGCACGGGGGTGCGGTGGCTCGCGCCGGACGAGCTCGTCGGTGCGTGAACCCGGCCGCCGGGCGAGCAGGCTAGGCCGCGACCTGGTGCGCCCCGACGGCGCGGAGGACGAACGACTCGGTCGCCTCGATGCAGCGCTCGCGCTCGGGGGAGGACTCGGGGATGAGGCGCCCGGAGAGGCAGGCGTTGACGAGGCCGACGGTGACCTCGACGTCCTGGGGTGGGAGCTCGCCGGTCTCGACGCCCTCGTCGAGGATGTCGCGGAGGATCGTCTCGACGAGGACCACGTGCTCGCGGAGCCGGTGCTGGGCCTGCTTGGACAGGATGGTCCGCAGGTCCGGTCCGGGCGCGAGGTGGAAGACGCGCGACAGCCGGGCCTGCTGACGGACGTAGGTGCGGAGCTTCTCGACGGGGTCGTCGACGTCGGCCAGCGCGCGCTCGAGCGTGTGCACGTACTGCTCGGTCTCGTGCGTGATGAAGCCGAGGAGCATCGCTTCCTTGTCGGGGAAGTGGTTGTAGACGGCGGTGCGGCCGACGCCGGCGGCGGCCGCGATCTCGGCGAGCGTGATGGTGTCGAAGCCTCGGTCGGTCATCAGGGTGGACAGGGCGGTGAAGAGCTTCTGCCGGGTCTGCGCACGGTGCTCGTGCAACGACCCCCCGATGATCTTTGGCATGCTGACACGGTAGCACCGGCATGTCATAACCCCGGTCTCCGTGTCACGTGGCCTGCAGCACGTCCCGGAGCGTCATCGGCTCGCGCCCGGTCAGCCGCTCGACGTCGCCGCTCACGTGCCGGAGCGCACCCTCGGCGATCGCCGTGTACGTGGACACCCACGCGTCGACCTGCCACCGGGGTGCTCCGTAGACCGCGCGGGACTGGTAGGCCTCGCGCACCGACTCGGCGTGGTACCGCGCCGGACGCCCGGTGACCTCGTGCACGACGCGGGCGACGTCGGCGAGGCCGATCGCCTCCCGGCCCGTGAGCTCGTACGCCCGCCCCCCGTGCGTGCCGGGGTCCGCGAGGACGTCCGTCAGGACCGCGGCCGCGCACCGCGCGACGTCCGCGCGGGCGACCGCCGCGACGACGCCGTCCCCAGCGGGGCCCCGCAGGACGCCGTCCTCCCCGACCCACTCCGCGAGCACGTCCAGGTACAGGCTGTCGCGCAGGAACGTCCACGCCATCCCGGACAGCCGCACGAGCTCCTCGGTGGCCGCGTGGTCGCGCGCGAGCGTGAAGGAGGCGTCAGGACCGGCGCCCTGGAACGACGTGTAGACGACGTGCCGGACCCCGGCCCGCACCGCCGCCTCGACGAACCGCTCGTGCTGGTCGAGCCGGTCGGCCGACTCCGTCGCCGACACGAACAGCACGACGTCCACGCCCGCCAGTGCCCGCTCGACGGCCGCGCCGTCGCCGTAGGCCGCCTCGACGACCTCGGCGCCGGGCAGCGCCGGGGCCCGCGACGGGGTGCGGACCAGGAGCCGCTGCGGGACGTCGTCGTCGGCGAGCAGGCGCGCGACCAGGCCGCCCACGTGCCCCGTCGCGCCGGTGACCGCGACCCGCGGGCCGTGGCGCCCGCTCGCGTCCGCCGAGCCAGGAATCTCACCCATGGGCTCATCGTGCGCCCCGACCTACACTGGCTGCACCTCGGCCCGCGACGACGCGGGCGACACCCGGAGGGAGCGTCGATGCCCGTCGACGACCGCGTCAGCCTCGCGTACGAGGCCGCCGTGTCCGGAGACGTGGCGTCGCTGCGGCGCCGGCCGGGCGTCCGACCGCTCGTCGCCGACTCGTGGGCGCGCAGCCTGCGTCGCGGCCTCGACCCCGACACCCCGCGCACCGAGGTCACCACGCACGCCGACCTCGTCGGGGAGCGGTCCCGCAGCCCGCTCGCCGCCGCGATGCCCGTCGTCCGGGACCTGCTCGTGGACGCCGTCGCGGACGACGGGCTGATCGTCGCCCTGTCCGACGGCGCCGGTCGGCTCCTGTGGGTCGAGGGCAACCGGAGGGTGCGCGACGAGGTCGGCCGGATCGGGTTCGTCGAGGGCGCGGTGTGGCGCGAGGACGTCGTCGGCACCAACGCGCCCGGCACGGCGCTCGCGACCGGGCGGCCGGTGCAGGTCGTCGGGCCCGAGCACTTCACGCGGCCCGTGCAGGCGTACTCGTGCGCCGCGGCTCCCGTACGCGACCTCGCGACCGGCCGGGTGCTCGGCGTCCTGGACGTCACCGGGGGCGCGCCTGCCGCGTCGGGCGTGATGCTCTCGCTCGTGCGCGCCTCGGCCGCCGCCGTGGAGCGCGAGCTGGCCCGACTCGTCCGCCGTGACGACGCGGCGCCGTCAGGCCCGCAGCTTCGCGCCCTCGGCGCCGTCCCCACGCTCCGCCTGCCCGGCGCCCCGAGGCAACGGCTCAGCCTGCGGCACGCCGAGCTGCTGGTCCTGCTCGCCGAGAGCCCCGAGGGCTCGACCGCCGACGAGCTCGCCGTCCTCCTGGCGCCCGGCTCGCTCTCCGAGGTCACCGTGCGGGCCGAGGTCTCGCGGCTGCGCCGCGTCGTCGGGCCGCTGCTCGACGACGGCCGCCCGTACCGCCTCGCCGTGCCGGTCGCCACGGACGTCGCCGCCGTCCGAGCGAGCCTCGCGTCCGACGACGTCGCAGGCGCGCTCGAGCGCTACCCCGGGCCGCTGCTCCCGCGGTCCGTGGCGCCCGGCGTCGAACGGCTGCGCGACGAGCTCGAGGCCGACGTGCGCTCCGCCGTCCTGCGCAGCACCGACGCGGACGCCGTCGACCGATGGACCGCCCGGCGCGAGGGCGCCGACGACCATGCCGCGTGGGCACGCCTGGCCCGCCTGAGTGTGCCCGGGAGCGCCGCGCACGCCCGGGCCCAGGGCCGGCTCGCGCTCCTCGACCGCACCCTCCGCTGAGCGGGTCGGTGCCCCCTCGCCGAGAACACGGGGTCCCCGCCCGTCCCGCCGCCTGGACGGGCGGGCGGCCCGTGCTCGGCGGGCGCAGCCCCCGTGCTCGCGGCAGACCGCATCGACGGCCGCCCGATTTGTGGGTGGGTGCGGGTAGACCCCTCCCATGGACGACGACGTGACCGTGCTCCCGCCCTTCGACGTCACCCGCGCGGCGATCGACCAGCTCGGGGCCCTCGGCGGATGCGTCCTGATCGACGTCCGGGACGGAGGGTGTTGCGGGTCGACCTATGTCTTCGAGGCCCTCGCCACCGACGCCGTCCCCGCCGGTGCCCAGCGGTACGGGTGTCCGGGCGCGTGGCTCGCCGTCGGGCCGGGGGCCGCCGCGGTGCTCGACGGAGCGACGCTCGACTACGCCGCGCGCCTCAAACCGCCGCGGTTCCGTGTGCTGCGCAACCCCAACACGGCGTACGTCTGCGCGTGCCGTCGCTCGTTCGGGAAGCCGTGGCCGGGTCCGCGCCAGCCGGGCTGCCGCTCGTACGAGCCGATGCCGTGGGACGACGACTACGACCCACCGGCCGCCTGGAAGCGTCAGACCGGCTACGGCGCCGACACCACCTGAGCCCGGCCCGGCGCAGCAGATCGGACCGCGTCGGAGATCATCGAGTGCTGGGTGGGGCCGCCGGACTCTTCAGACGTGGTGGCGTTCCGTCTGGTGCCGACCCCGCGGGGCGATGCTGCGTCGGACTCGCGGGTCGATGCGGTGTGGGCGTCGCCGGGTGCGGGCGCCTTCTCTCAGATCGACGACGGCGAGGGCTGCCGCCGCCAGAGCGATGAGCCAGACGATCCAGGCGAGGTGCGAGATGTCGTGGCCCTCTTCCTCGTTGACGGTCGGGTCGGTGGGGAGATACCGCAGCTTCAGGAGATCGCCGGCTCGAACGTCGCTGTCGTACTCGGAGACCTGGTAGCTGCCCGGTAGGCCCGGGATAGCGACGTCGAGGTAGCGATCGGTGGAGCGCGGATTGTGGATGACGTGGACCCGGACGACGCGCGTCACGGCGACCGCTCCGTGCCGGTCGAGGGCCCCTTGGTCGTGCATCATGACGAAACTCACGACGGTGCACAGCACGGCGACGCCCACCAGGGCGACGGCGCGGAACACACGGACGCCGCCGGCTGGACCGGACGAGGTCATGCCGAGCGGCCTCGCCGCCGAAGCCGAGTGTCGCGGACGAACCCGGCCAGCACACACGTCGCGACGAGCGCGCGCATGCCGGCGTCGAACCACCTTCCGTCGTACGCGGCACCACAGGCCCCCACGGTCAGCAGCGCTCCGGCGTAGAGCATCATCCACCGCCACACCGGGAGCGTCCTCGGCGAGGTGCGTAACAGCGCACGGATCACGGCTGGAGGGTACCGGTTCCCGGTGCTCGAGCACGACGCCTCCGAGCGCAGGGAGGCCGGTGCAACGGACCTGCAACGCGACGTCCCTAGCGTCGTGCCCGACGGCGCATGACGCCGGGCGGCGCCCCTCGACCGGGGTGCCAGGGCACGACTGCGAGGAGGCAGCGATGACCGTGTACGCCGCCCCGGGGACCCCGGGCAGCATCGTCACGTACCGCGAGCGGTACGACCACTGGATCGGCGGGGAGTACGTGCCGCCGTCGAGCGGTGAGTACTTCGAGAACCCCAGCCCGGTGACGGGCCGGACCTTCACCGAGGTCGCGCGCGGCAACGCCGCCGACATCGAGCGTGCCCTCGACGCCGCCCACGGCGCGGCCCGCTCGTGGGGCCGGACCAGCGCGACCGACCGTGCCAACATCCTCAACAAGATCGCCGACCGCATGGAGGCGCACCTCGAGGAGATCGCGGTCGCCGAGTCGTGGGAGAACGGCAAGCCGGTCCGCGAGACGCTCGCCGCCGACATCCCGCTCGCGATCGACCACTTCCGCTACTTCGCCGGCGCGATCCGCGCCCAGGAGGGCTCGATCTCGGAGATCGACGAGGACACCATCGCGTACCACTTCCACGAGCCGCTCGGCGTCGTCGGGCAGATCATCCCGTGGAACTTCCCGATCCTCATGGCGACCTGGAAGCTCGCGCCGGCGCTCGCTGCCGGGAACACGGTGGTCCTCAAGCCGGCCGAGCAGACGCCCGCGTCGATCCTGTTCCTCATGGACATCATCGGCGACCTGCTGCCCGCGGGGGTCGTGAACGTCGTCAACGGGTTCGGCGTCGAGGCGGGCAAGCCGCTGGCAAGCAGCCCGCGCATCCGCAAGATCGCGTTCACGGGCGAGACGACGACCGGCCGCCTGATCATGCAGTACGCGAGCGAGAACATCATCCCGGTGACGCTCGAGCTCGGCGGCAAGAGCCCCAACATCTTCTTCGACGACATCGCCCGCGCCCAGGACGACTTCTACGACAAGGCGCTCGAGGGGTTCACGATGTTCGCGCTCAACCAGGGCGAGGTGTGCACGTGCCCGTCGCGCGCGCTCATCCAGGAGTCCATCTACGACTCGTTCCTCGCCGACGCGAAGGCCCGCACCGAGGCGATCAAGCAGGGCAACCCGCTCGACACCGACACGATGATCGGCGCGCAGGCCAGCAACGACCAGCTCGAGAAGATCCTGTCCTACATCGACATCGGCAAGGCCGAGGGAGCGAAGGTCCTCACGGGCGGCGCACGGGCGGACCTCGGCGGCGACCTCGCGGACGGCTACTACGTCCAGCCGACGATCTTCGAGGGCAAGAACTCGATGCGGATCTTCCAGGAGGAGATCTTCGGTCCCGTGGTGGCGGTCACGAGCTTCTCCGACTTCGACGACGCCATCACCATCGCCAACGACACCCTGTACGGGCTGGGCGCGGGCGTGTGGTCGCGCGAGGCCAACACCGCGTACCGGGCCGGGCGGTCGATCGAGGCCGGCCGCGTGTGGACGAACTGCTACCACGCGTACCCCGCGGCGGCCGCGTTCGGCGGGTACAAGGGGTCCGGCGTCGGGCGCGAGAACCACAAGATGATGCTCGACCACTACCAGCAGACCAAGAACCTCCTGGTCAGCTACTCCCCCCAGAAGCTCGGCTTCTTCTAAGGGGCGGACGACGTGACCACCCCTCCCGTCCTCGGCAGGGTCGACGTCACCGACGCCGCGGCCGCGCTCCTCGCGCGGCTGCGGCGCCGGCACGGCGACCTCATGTTCCACCAGAGCGGCGGGTGCTGCGACGGCTCGTCGCCCATGTGCTACCCCGACGGCGACTTCCGCGTCTCCGAGACCGCCGACGTCCACCTGGGCGACCTCGTGGTCGAGGAGCCGTCCGCGGGGGGCGACTCTCCTCCCGCCGGCACGACGCCGCCTGGGAGCGCGGCGTCGTCGTTCACCGTGCCGGTGTGGATGAGCCGCGCGCAGTTCGAGTACTGGAAGCACACGCACCTCACGATCGACGTGGTGCCGGGACGCGGTTCCGGGTTCAGCGTCGAGGCGCCCGAGGGCGTGCGTTTCCTCATCCGCTCGCGGCTCCTGACGGACGACGAGTGGGCCGCGCTCTCCGGCGACCTCCCCACCGAGCCCGGGTGAGCGGACGCCGGCACCGCCGCTCCGGTGGCGGCTCCCGGTGCGCTCGGTAGGGTCCGAAGAGAACCGGATCGCCGAGACCAGCGGGGGTACGTCATGTCGAACGCCAGCGAGAAGCCCACCGTCTCGAGGTTCAACGCGCGGGTCGTCCTGATCTCGGTCGGTGCCGCTCTCGGTGGCTTCCTGTTCGGCTTCGACACCTCCGTCATCAACGGCGCCGTCGAGTCGATCAACAAGCACTACGACATCACCAACACGGGGCTCCAGGGCTTCGCGGTGTCGTCGGCGCTGCTGGGCTGCGCGGTCGGCGCGTGGTTCGCCGGGGGCGTCGCGAACCGGCTCGGGCGCATCCCCGTCATGGTGATCGCCGCGTTCCTCTTCCTCGCGTCGTCGATCCTCACGGGGCTCGCGCCCAACCTGCCGCTGTTCATCATCTGGCGCGTCGTCGGCGGCCTCGGCGTCGGGGCCGCCTCGGTGATCGCGCCGGCCTACATCGCCGAGGTGTCACCCGCGAGGGTGCGTGGCCGGCTGGGTTCGCTGCAGCAGCTGGCCATCGTGCTCGGCATCTTCGTCGCCCTCCTGTCCGACAACCTGCTCGCCAACACGGCGGGCAGCGCGTCCGACACGCTGTGGTGGGGCCTCGAGGCGTGGCGCTGGATGTTCTTCGTGACCGCGATCCCCGCGCTCGTGTACGGGATCGCGGCGCTCGGCCTCCCCGAGTCCCCGCGCTACCTCGTGCACAAGGGCGACTACGACAAGGCCTCGCGCGTCCTCCACGACTTCTCCGGTGAGCTCGACGTCAACCTCAAGATCCAGGAGATCGAGAAGACGATCGACAAGGAGAAGCGCGAGTCCCTGGGCGACCTGCGGGGCAACCGCTTCGGGCTCAAGCCCGTCGTCTGGGTCGGGATCCTGCTGTCGGTGTTCCAGCAGTTCGTCGGGATCAACGTGATCTTCTACTACTCGTCGTCGCTGTGGCAGTCCGTCGGCTTCGACGAGTCCGACGCGCTCCTCGAGTCCGTGATCACGTCGATCACGAACATCGTGGTGACGGTCGTCGCGATCCTCCTGGTCGACAAGGTCGGCCGACGGCCCATGCTCCTCGTCGGCTCGGCCGGGATGGGCGTCTGCCTCACGACCATGGCGATCGCCTTCTCCCAGGCGACCGGTTCCGGCGACAACCCGAGCCTCGAGGGCGCCTGGGGCACCATCGCGCTCGTCGCGGCCAACGGCTTCGTCGTGTTCTTCGGCGCCACCTGGGGACCGCTCGTCTGGGTGCTCCTCGGCGAGATGTTCCCCAACTCGATCCGCGCCACCGCCCTCGCGGTCGCCGCGGCCGCCCAGTGGCTCGCCAACTTCTTCATCTCGACGACGTTCCCGAAGTTCTCCGAGATCGGCCTCACGTTCGCGTACGGGTTCTACGCGTTCTTCGCGATCCTGTCGTTCTTCTTCGTGCTCTGGCAGGTGCCAGAGACGAAGGGTCGTGAGCTCGAGGACATGTCCGACGACGCCGCTGTCGTGCGGCGCGGAGGCAAGACGCAGGTCGCCGAGAGCGCCGCCTGAGCGACAGGCGGCGCCGCGGCGCCGTCAGGCGTCGACGTCGTGCAGGTGGTGCACCAGGTCGTGCGCGAAGTACTGCCCGAGCGTCCGCACCGTGAAGACCGACCCGTTCGAACGGCGCCCCGGACGCTCGTACTGGTCCGGCGTCACCACGTCCCACCGGCCCGCGATCGCGCGGCCAGCCGCCTCCAGCTCGCCGCCGACGACGGCCGGGTCCTGGTGCGTGTAGTCGTCCTCGAGCGCCGCGGCGTCCTGGTCCCAGTTGGCGAACAGCGGGTCGTCCGACTCCAGCATCGACTCGAGACGCACGTCGAACACCCGGAACACGTCACGCGTGTGCGCGCCGTACTCGAGCGGTGACCAGACCGACGGCTCCGGGCGGTCCCGCGCGTCGTCCGCCGCGAGCCGCGCCCGCCAGCGGGGGAGCGAGTCACGCACCAGCGGTGCGATGTCCTCGACCTCGAGCCGACCCGCCTCGAAGCCGCACTCCGCGCACGGCTCGTCGAGGACCCAGGTCCAGTCCTTCGTGTCGGGGGTGATGGCGTCGTTGCGCGTCTCGTCGGTCACGTGTCAGAGCGTACGGCTCGGGCGGTGGCCGGTCGGTCCTTGGTCAGGTCGGGCGGGGAGGGGAGAGGGGCGCGCGGTCTTCCATCCGCCTCCGCTCGTTCCTCGCTCCGGCTCCCGCCAGACCCGCCACGACCGCGCGCCCCTCTCC
>NZ_JBHUWD010000040.1:0-39479 GCF_042670205.1 Luteimicrobium sp. NPDC057192
GCGACGACCGTCGCGGCGCCCTCCGTACGTTCAGCCGACGGTGACGAAGTCGATGAGCTCCTCGACGCGCCCCAGGAGGCTGGGCTCGAGGTCGGCGTAGCTGCGCACGGTCGACAGGATCCGCTGCCACGCGCGGCCGGTCGCGCCGGGCCCGTCGGTGGGCCACCCGAGCTCGCGCAGGATCCCGAGCTTCCACTCGGTGCCGCGCTCGATCGTCGGCCAGGCGTCGAGCCCGATCCGCTGCGGCCGCACGGCCTGCCATACGTCGACGTACGGATGCCCGAGGACGAGCACCGTCCCGTTCGGCACGGTCCGCAGGGCGTCGTCGGCGATGCGGCGCTCCTTCGAGCCGGGCACGAGGTGGTCCACGAGGACCCCGACGCGGCGCTCGCGCGTGGGTGCGAAGTCGGCGAGCGCGTCGGCGAGGTTGTCGACGCCGTCGAGCAGCTCCACCACGACGCCCTCGACGCGCAGGTCGTCGCCCCACACCTTCTCGACGAGCTCCGCGTCGTGCTTGCCCTCGACCCAGATCCGGGAACCGCGTGCGACCCGGGCGCGCTGCCCGACGACGGCGCGCGAGCCCGACGCGGTCCGCCCCGGCGCACGGGGCGCGGCGGGAGCGGTCGGGGCGACCAGTTCGACGGGCTCGCCGTCGACCCAGAACCCGGGCCCCAGGCTGAACGTGCGGGACCGTCCCCGCCGGTCCTCGAGCACGACCACGTGCATGCCGCCGGACTTCTCGACGCGCACGACGGCGCCCACCCAGCCGGACTCGACGTCCTCGACGACGAGGCCGCGGTCCGCGGGGACGGGACGCGTCGTCGGACGCGGACGGTGGTGGGCGGAGCCGCGCGTCGGGCCGGGCGGGGAGCCCGACGTGGCGGGGGCGAGGACGTCGGGGCCGTAACGGTCGAAGCTCACCGCCACACCCTAGGTTTCACCCCTCCGCGCGACGGGTCAGCCACGCCGACGGTGACGTTCCGTCCGCCCTCGGCGGACGGGGCGTCGCCCTCGGCGGACGGGGCGTCACCGCCGACGAACGCGGCGTCACCCTCGGCGGACGGGGCGTCACCCTCGGCGGACGGGGCGTCACCGTCGGCGAAGCGGGCGTCGTCGTGGTAGCACCGGACTATGACGCCGGACGCCACGAGTCCCGAGACCGACCCGCAACGGTGGCGCGTGCTGGCCGTCTGCCTGGCGGCGGGCTTCATCACCCTGCTCGACGTCTCGATCGTCAACGTCGCGATGCCGTCGATCCAGCACGCGCTGCACGCGTCGGCGTCGGCCCTCCAGCTGGTCGTGGCGGGGTACACGCTGGCGTTCGGGCTCGTGCTCGTGCCCGCCGGCCGGCTGGGTGACGCGGGGCACCGCCGGAGTCTGTTCCTCGCGGGGCTGGTCGCGTTCGCCCTGGCGAGCCTCGGGGCGGGGATCGCCCCGGGCGACATCTGGCTCGCCGTGGCGCGACTCGTGCAGGGTGCGTGCGCCGGCATCGTCAGCCCGCAGGTCACGGGCTACATCCAGCAGGAGTTCCGCGGGTTCGAGCGGGCGCGCGCGTTCGGGATGTTCGGCGCCGTCGTCGGGGTGGCGACGGCGATCGGTCCGCTGCTCGGTGGGCTCCTCATCCAGGCGTTCGGGGAGCAGGACGGCTGGCGCTGGGTGTTCGGCATCAACGTCCCGATCGTGGCCGTGGTGCTCGCGGTCGCGGTCCGGGCCGTGCCGCGCACCGTGGCGGTGCGCCGCAGCGCCCTCGACCCGGTGGGGCTCGTCGGGATCGCCGCGACCACGGTCGCGGTGATGGTTCCCTTCGTCCTGACGACGGGCACGGGCGACTCGCCCGCGCGCTGGTGGTTCCTCCCGGTCGGGGTCGTGCTGGGCGCGGCGACGATCCTCTGGGAGCGCCGGTACGAGCGGCGCGGCCAGGACCCGGTGCTGTCGCCCGAGGTCTTGGGGCTGCGTTCGTTCCGGTTCGGGGCGCTCCTGGGGCTCGCCTACTTCGCGGGGTTCACGAGCGTGTTCCTCGTGATCACCCTGTTCCTCCAGGACGACCTGGGCCTGAGCGCGCTCCAGGCAGGCCTGGTCGGCCTGCCGTTCGCGATCGCGTCGGGGATCTCGGCGCTCGCGTCCGGGCGCGCCGTCGCGCGGTGGGGGAGGCCGGTGGTCGTCGTGGCGCTGTGCGTCGTCGTCGTGGGTCTCGCGGGCACCGACCTCGCTATCCGGATCATCGGGGCCGCGCCGGACCGGACGGCGCTGCTGTGCGTCGTCGTCGCGACCACGCAGTGCGTCGCCGGCGCGGGTTCCGGGCTCGTGATCGCGCCCAACCAGACGCTGACGCTCGCGGAGGTCCCCGTGCGGCGCGCGGGGATGGCGGGCTCCATGCTCCAGGTCGGGCAGCGGATCGGCTCCGCGGTGGGGATCTCCGCGGTCCTCGCCGTGTTCTACGGCTCGCAGGCTTCGGGCGCGAGCGGGTCGGCCGCCGTCGGGCGCGGGCTGCTCATCACGATCGCGCTCGTGCTCTGCGCGCTCGTCGTCGCCCTGCTCGACGCCCGCCGCCGGGCCGGCGAGGCAGGTGACGAGGATGTGGAGGCTCCCCGGGCCGACCGCGAAACAGCGTAGGCTTGGCACTCGGAGGGTGAGAGTGCCACTCGTGCGCGAGGTCGGCAGCGACAGGAGGACGTGTGAGCGAGGAACGACGGCTCGACGTGCTGCGTGCGATCGTGGAGGACTACGTCCGCACGCGCGAGCCGGTCGGGTCGCGCGTCCTCACCGAGCGGCACAACCTCGGCGTCTCGCCGGCCACCATCCGCAACGACATGGCCGCGCTCGAGGACGCCGGGTACATCGCCCAGCCGCACACGTCGGCCGGGCGGATCCCCACCGACAAGGGCTACCGCCTGTTCGTGGACCACCTCGCGACCGTCAAGCCGCTGTCCCAGCCCGAGCGGCACGCGATCGAGCAGTTCCTCGACGGCGCCGTCGACCTCGACGACGTCGTGGCCCGCGCGGGCCGCCTGCTCGCCGAGCTCACCGGTCAGGTCGCCGTCGTCCAGTACCCGTCGCTGCGCCGCTCGGGGCTGCGCCACCTCGAGCTCGTCGCCGTCGGCGAGACCCGGCTCCTCGTCGTGATCATCACCGACACCGGGCGCGTCGAGCAGCGGATGCTCGAGGTCGCCGCGGTCCCGGGCGAGGACACGCTCGCCGTGCTGCGCGCACGGCTCAACGCGGTCGCCGTCGGGCGCCGGCTCGCGGGGCTCGCCACCGAGCTCGAGTCCGTCGCGCAGCAGCTGCCGCCCGACGACCAGGACCTCGCACGGCTCGTCGCGGACGTCGTCGTGCAGACGCTCGCCGAGGAGAGCGAGGAGCGGATCATGCTGACCGGCACCGCGAACCTCGCGCGCACCGGCATGCGCTTCGAGCACGCGCTGCGCCCGGTCCTCGAGGCGCTCGAGGAGCAGGTGGTCCTGCTGGGCCTGCTCACCGAGATGGCCGAGGACGCCGCCGGCCGGTCGGGCGTGCGCGTCCGGATCGGCCACGAGACCCAGTACGACGGGCTCTCCGAGACGTCCGTCGTGACCACCGGCTACGGTTCTGAGGGGGAGGTCGTCGCGGCGATCGGCTCGATCGGACCGACCCGCATGGACTACCCGGGGACCATCGCGTCGGTGCGCGCGGTCGCGCGCTACCTGACCCGGATCCTCGCCAGCTGAGCTCGCCCCGACCGTCGACCGAACCCGACCCGTACCCGTGCCTGAGAGTGACTTGGTGAACGACTACTACGAGATCCTCGGCGTCCCGCGCGACGCGAGCGCCGACCAGATCAAGAAGGCCTACCGCAAGCTCGCGCGCGAGCTGCACCCGGACGTCGCCGGACCCGACGCGGAGGACCGCTTCAAGGACGTCTCGCGCGCCTACGAGGTGCTGTCGAACCCGGACAAGCGCCAGCAGTACGACCTCGGCGTCGACCCGACGGCCCCCGGGGGCGGCATGGGCGGCTCCGGCGGCTTCGGCTTCCAGGACATCTTCGAGACGTTCTTCGGCGGCGGTCAGGCGCAGCAGGGGCCCATCCCGCGCTCGCGCCGCGGGCAGGACGCGCTCGTCCGGCTCGACGTCGACCTGCAGGACGCGGTCTTCGGCACCAAGCGCGAGCTCCAGGTCGACACCGCCGTCGTGTGCCGGACGTGCGGCGGCACGTGCTGCCGCCCCGGGACCACGATGCACACCTGCGAGGTCTGCAAGGGCCGCGGCGTCGTGCAGCGCGTCCAGCGCTCGTTCCTCGGCCAGATCATGACGACGGCGCCCTGCGCAGCGTGCCAGGGCTTCGGCACCGTGATCCCCGAGCCGTGCGTCGACTGCGGCGGCGAGGGCCGGGTCCGCGAGCGCCGGACCATCTCCGTGAACGTGCCCGCGGGCGTCGAGACGGGTACCCGCATCCGCCTCACGTCGCAGGGCGAGGTCGGCCCCGGCGGCGGCCCCGCCGGTGACCTGTACGTGGAGATCCGCGAGCGCCAGCACGAGACGTTCGTGCGCCGCGGCGACGACCTGCACTGCACGCTCGAGGTCCCGATGACGGCGGCCGCGCTGGGCGCGAGCATGACCCTCGACACGTTCGACGGCGAGCAGGAGGTGGACCTGCGCCCCGGCACCCAGCCCGCCCAGGTCGTGACGCTCCGCGGCCTCGGTGTCGGGCACCTCAACGGCTCGGGCCGCGGCGACCTGCAGGTCCACGTCGAGGTCCACGTCCCGACGACGCTCGACGAGGAGCAGGCCGAGCTCCTGCGGTCGCTCGCGAAGCTGCGCGGCGAGGAGCACCCCGAGCCGCGGCTGTCCGCGGCGCACCCCGGCGTGTTCTCGCGGCTGCGCGACAAGTTCTCCGGCCGGTGACCGCGGCGTGAGCGCGCCCGTCTTCCTCGCCGAGCGTGGTGCGGCGGACCCGCTGAGCAGGTTCGCCCCGGGGGACACCTACGTGCTCGACGGCGCCGAGGGCCGGCACGCGGGCGTCGTCCAACGGCGCCGCGCGGGGGAGCAGGTCGACGTGGTGGACGGTGAGGGCACGCGGCTGCGGACCGTCGTCGTGAGCGCCGACCGCGACACGCTCGAGCTGCGCGTCGAGGCCGTCGAGGTCGAGCCCGAGCCCGCCGTGCGGCTCGTGCTCGTGCAGGCGCTCGCGAAGGGCGACCGGGACGAGCTCGCGATCGAGGCGGCGACCGAGGTCGGCGTCGACGCGGTCCTCCCGTGGCAGGCCGAAAGGTCCGTCGTGGTGTGGCGCGGCGAGCGCGCGGCCCGCAGCCGGGCGCGCTGGATCGCGACCGTGCGGGCCGCGGCCAAGCAGTCGCGGCGCGCCCGGGTCCCCGAGGTCCGTCAGGACGTCACGACGGCGGCGCTCGCCGGCGTGGTGCGTGCGACCGTCGCCGCGGGCGGTCAGGTCGCCGTGCTGCACGAGGACGCCACCGAGCCGCTCGGCGCGCTCGCCCTGCCCGCCGCGGCGGCGGGCGACGTCGTGCCCGAGGTGCTCGTCGTCGTCGGGCCGGAGGGCGGGATCTCGGACGCGGAGCTCGAGCGGCTCACGGAGGCGGGCGGGCGGCCGGTGCGGCTCGGCCCGCACGTGCTGCGCACGTCGACCGCGGGCCCGGTCGCGCTCACGCTCCTGTGCGAGCGCCTGGGCCGCTGGGCCTGACACGCCGGAACGCTGCGGCCCCCGGACGGCATGCCGTCCGGGGGCCGCGGCGTTTCGTGCTCAACCGAGCTGACGGCCCTCGCCGACGGCGCGCTCCTCCTCTTCCTCCTCGTAGCTCGCGAGGATGTCCTCGGCGGGCACCGGGCGCAGCCGGTCCCAGAGGAAGAAGAGACCGCCCACGACGAGCATCGCGACGCCCGTCCAGATGTTGATGGCGATGCCGCCGGTCTTGGCCTTGTCGGCGGTGGGGTCGGCGAGGCCGACCACGAGGACGATCAGCCCGTACAGGACGAAGATGGCGCCGATGATCCGCCGCAGGTCGAAGCGGCGGGTCGAGCGGACGTGGGCCTCCTGCTCCTCGGGCGTCAGCTCGAGGTGGTGGGAGACGATGCCCGCCGGGACCGCCTCGTGCGGCTGGTTGCTGCTCTGGCTCACGGGATGCTCCTCGGGTCTCACAGGAACGGCAGGTAGAGGACGACGCACAGCACGAGCGCCACGGTGCCCAGCAGCGCCGGCGAGCGGTACCAGGCGGTGTCGGACGCGACGGCGCCTGCACGCATGTCGATCGTCCCGACGCCGTAGACGAGGCCCTTGAGCTCGCTCACGTCCTTCGGCTTGGTCAGCGGGGTGATGATCGCCGCGACGACGAGGACCGTGACGAACGAGATGATCGCGCCATACATGGTCTCGGCGGTGGCCGAGCCGAACAGGCTGTCGTCGTTGAGGTAGGCGATCCAGACGATGGTCGGCGCCACGATGCCGGCGATGTAGGACCACAGGGCCGCCTGCGCGGTCATGCGCTTCCACAGCAGGCCGATGATGAAGACGCCGAACAGCGGGGCGTTGAAGAACGAGAACAGCGTCTGCATGTAGGTCATGATGTTCGTCGCCCGGGAGGCGATGAACGCGGTCCCGATGCCCACGAGCACCCCGACCACCGTCACCCAGCGACCCACGCGCAGGTAGTGCAGGTCCGGCATCTTCGGCTTGATGTAGCGCTGCCAGATGTCGTACGTGAAGACCGTGTTGAAGCTCGAGACGTTGGCCGCCATGCCGGCCATGAACGACGCCAGGAGGCCGGTCACGGCGACGCCGAGGACGCCGGTCGGCAGGTACATCTGCATGAGCTTCGGGATGGCGTCGTTGTACGTCAGGCCGGAGTTGTCGGCGCCGCTGAGCTGGTTGCCGAGGACGGCGGCGGCGATGAGCCCGGGGATCACGACGATGAACGGGATGAACAGCTTGGGGAACGCGGCGATGAGCGGCGTCCGTCGGGCGGCGGACATGTTCTTCGCGGAGAACGCGCGCTGGACCTCGGTGAAGTTCGTCGTCCAGTAGCCGAAGCTCAGGACGAAGCCCAGGCCGAGGACGATGGTCAGCCAGTTCGTCCCGATCGGGTTGGTGACGTCGCCGATCCCGGTGCCCTTCCAGGCGGACAGGTGCAGCGGGTCGGTCTTCGCGAACGAGTCCTGGAGGCCACCCCAGCCGCCGACGCGGTGGAGGCCGACGATCGTCAGCGGGATGAGCCCCGCGAGGATCACGAAGAACTGGAGGACCTCGTTGTAGATCGCCGAGGACAGGCCGCCGAGCGTGATGTAGACGAGCACGAACCCGGCCGACACGAGGATCGCGACCCACAGGGTCCAGCCGAGCATCGCCTCGATCACGATGGCCATCGCGTAGAGGTTGATCCCGGCGATGAGCACGTTGGACACCGCGAACGCGATCGAGTTGACGGCGTGCGGCGCCTTGCCGAATCGCCGGAGCATGAACTCCGGCACCGACCGGACCTTCGAGCCGTAGTAAAAGGGCATCATGACGAGGCCGAGGAAGACCATCGCGGGCACGGCGCCGATGAGGTAGTAGTGCAGCGTGGACATGCCGATCTGCGCGCCGTTGGCCGCCATCCCGATGATCTCGGTGGCGCCGAGGTTGGCGGCGACGAACGCCAGGCCGGTGATCCAGGCGGGCATGCGGCGCCCGGACAGGAAGAAGTCCATGCTCGTGCGGACCTGGCGCCGCGCGACGAACCCGATGCCGATGACGACCCCGAAGTAGACGACCACCATGAGGTAGTCGACCCAGCCGAGGTCGAGGTGGATGCCCGAGGTGGACTCGGCGAGGACTCTCATGCGACTCCTTGGGAGCGGACGGGACAGCCGACCGGTGCAGGTGGGCACCGATCGGCTGGGGGGCGTCCGGCACGCTACGGCCGGTCGTGGCCATGTGCCAACTTTTCGATCAGGCACCGGTTTGAACGAGCGAAGAGCCCGCGGACGGGTGAAGATGCCCCCTCTCGGCCTGCGGGCGGCCGCCTCCACGGACCGCTACGGTGGCGCCATGAGCGAGACCGACTGCCTGTTCTGCAAGATCGTCGCCGGTGAGATCCCGGCGGACGTCGTCGCGTCCACGGACCGCGCCGTCGCGTTCCGCGACGTCAACCCGCAGGCGCCCGTCCACGTGCTGGTGATACCGCGCGAGCACCACCGGGACGTCGCAGCGCTCGCGGCCGCAGACCCCCAGCTGCTGGCCGACGTGGTCGCGCTCGGGCAGCAGGTCGCGTCCGACCTCGACGAGGGCGAGTTCCGGCTGATCTTCAACACGGGCGCGAAGTCGGGCCAGAGCGTGTTCCACACGCACGGCCACGTGCTCGCGGGGGCCCGGCTCGGCTGGACGCCCGCCTGACGAGGCCTCAGACCGCGGCGGCGCCCGTTTCACCGGTGCGCACCCGCACCACCTCGTCGACGGTCTGGACCCACACCTTGCCGTCGCCGATGCGCCCGGTGCGAGCAGTCTCGACGACGGCCCGGACCACGTCGTCCGCGGCGTCGTCGTCGACGAGGACCTCGAGCCGGATCTTCGGCACGAGGTCGACGCGGTACTCCGCGCCCCGGTAGACCTCGACGTGCCCGCGCTGGCGGCCGTAACCGTGGACGTCGGACACGGTCATCCCGTGCACGCCGAGCTCGGTGAGCGCCTCGCGCACGTCGTCGACGGCGTGCGGGCGCAGGATCGCGGTGACGAGCCTCATCCGTGGCTCCTTCCGATCGTGGACGTGGTGGTGAGCTCGTAGGCCGACTCGGCGTGCTGGCTCGCGTCGAGCCCGGCGTGCTCGTCGTCGGCCGTGACGCGCAGCCCCATCGTCGCGCGCACGACGCGCGCGATCGCGTAGGTCGCGGCGAACGCGAACGCCGATGTCGCGACGACCCCCACGAGCTGCTTGCCGAGCTGCTCGACGCCGCCGCCGAGGAAGAGACCCTGGTGGGTCACGGCCGGGTTGACGACGGTCGCCGCGAACAGCCCCACGCACAGCGTCCCGACGACGCCGCCGACGTAGTGCACGGCCACGACGTCGAGCGAGTCGTCGTAGCGGAACCGGAACTTGAGGCGGATCGCGAACAGGCACACGGCGCCGGCGACGACGCCGAGCGCGAGCGCGGGCAGCGGCTGCAGGTAGCCGGCGGCGGGCGTGATCGCGACGAGGCCGGCGACGGCGCCCGACGCGGCGCCGAGCGTCGTCGCCTTGCCGGTCAGCCTCCTCTCGAGGGCGAGCCAGCCGATCATGCCGCCGACGCCCGACAGGTGCGTGGCGAGGGCCGCACTGGCCGCGAGCGTCCCGGCGGTGAGCGCGGAGCCTGCGTTGAAGCCGATCCAGCCGACCCAGAGAAGTCCCGCTCCGAGAAGGGTCAGCGGCAGGTTGTGCGGCGCCATCATCTCGCGCGGCCAGCCGCGCCGGGGGCCCAGCACGAGCACGAGGGCGAGCGCCGAGGCGCCCGAGCACATCTCGACCACGGTCCCGCCCGCGAAATCGAGGACCCCGAGCCGGTGGAGCCAGCCGTCGGGCGAGAACACCCAGTGCGCGACCGGCGCGTAGACCACGACCGACCAGACGGCGACCAGCACGACGAACGACTCGAACCGCATCCGGTCGGCCGTCGCGCCGGTGAGGAGGGCCGCGGTCAGCACGGCGAACAGGAGCTGGAAGAGCACGAAGACCAGCGGCGGGATGCTCAGGTCGGTGCCGGGGACGGCGGTCGTCGCGTGCGCGAGGCCCACCAGGTGCAGGCCGCCGACGAGGCCGCCGCCCGCGTCGTCGTCGAACGCGAGGGAGTAGCCCACGAGGACCCACGTCACCGAGACGACGGCGATGCAGGTGAAGCTCTGCATGATCATCGCGAGGACGTGCTTCGAGCGCACCATGCCCGCGTAGAAGAACGCGAGGCCGGGCGTCATGAGGAGGACGAGCGCGGTGCACGCGAGCACCCAGGCGGTGTCGCCGGAGTCCACGTGGACGGACGACGTCGGCGCCGCGGCGAGGACGTGCGCGAGGACGGGCATGGCGAGGCGTTCCTCTCGGGTGCTTCCGGACCGCGGACCCGGCAGCGGTCGGGCGGCGGCGTCAAGATACAGGTGGACGGCCCTCGATAAGATGGGGGTTCCACGACTCGACCAGAAGGAGCGCGACGGCGTCAGCCGGCTCATGACATCGACACCCCGCACCGAGGACACGGAGCAGCCCGCAGGCGGCGGCGCCACGTCCGGTCCTCGGATCGAGCACCGTATCGTCGTCCCGCCCAGCGTCCCCATGGTCGCCGTCCTCGGCAGCCGTGACTCGGTCCTGCGCGCGGTGGAGGACGGCTTCCCGAGCGTCGACGTGCACGCGCGCGGCAACGAGATCGCCGTCGCCGGCTCCCCGGGCGAGGTCGCGCTGGTCTCGCGGCTCCTCGACGAGCTCGTCGAGATCGCCGAGTCCGGCACGCCGCTGACGCCCGACGTCGTGCGCCGGTCCATCGGGATGCTCACCGCTCCCACCGCGACCCGCCCCGCGGACGTCCTGACGTTCAACATCCTGTCGAGCCGGGGCCGCCAGATCCGCCCCAAGACGGTCGGCCAGAAGCGCTACGTGGACGCGATCGACGCCAACACCATCACGTTCGGCATCGGCCCCGCCGGCACGGGCAAGACCTACCTCGCGATGGCCAAGGCCGTGCAGGCGCTGCAGGCCAAGCAGGTGAACCGCATCGTCCTCACGCGCCCGGCCGTCGAGGCGGGGGAGCGTCTCGGCTTCCTCCCGGGCGGGCTCAACGAGAAGATCGACCCGTACCTGCGCCCCCTCTACGACGCGCTGCACGACATGGTCGACCCGGACTCCATCCCCAAGCTGATCGACAACGGCACCGTCGAGGTCGCGCCGCTGGCCTATATGCGCGGTAGAAGTCTGAACGATGCCTTCATCATTCTTGACGAGGCGCAGAACACGTCCGCCGAGCAGATGAAGATGTTCCTCACGCGCCTGGGCTTCGGCTCGAAGATGGTCATCACGGGCGACGTGACGCAGGTCGACCTGCCCGGCGGGACGACGTCGGGCCTGCGCGTCATCGAGGACGTGCTCACCGGGGTCGAGGACGTCGAGTTCTGCCGCCTGACGTCTTCCGACGTGGTGCGGCACCGGCTCGTGAGCGACATCATCGACGCGTACGCGCGGTGGGACGTGGCCGGAGCCCGCACGCAAGGCCGATCCGGCGGGGACCGCCGGCGCGACAACCGAGGAGCCCGCGCATGAGCATCGAGGTCAACAACGAGTCCGGCTACGAGGTCGACGAGGCCGAGTTCGCCGCGCTCGCGCGCTTCGTGCTCGACCAGATGCACGTGCACCCGCAGACCGAGCTGTCGATCCTGTTCGTCGACACCGCGACGATGACGGACCTGCACGTGAAGTGGATGGACGAGCCCGGGCCGACCGACGTCCTCTCGTTCCCCATGGACGAGCTGCGCCCGGGGCGCGAGGGCGACGTCACGCCCGCGGGCCTCCTCGGCGACATCGTGGTGTGCCCCGAGGTGGCGGCCGAGCAGGCGGTCAAGGCGGGGCACTCGGCGGCGGAGGAGATGCTGCTCCTGACGACGCACGGCATCCTCCACCTGCTCGGGTACGACCACGCGGAGCCCGAGGAGGAGAAGGAGATGTTCGCGCTCCAGCGCAAGCTGCTCCTCACGTTCCTCGCCTCTCGATGAGCGCCGCGAGGGCCGTATGAACGGGGAACCCGTCTGGCTGCTCGTCCTCATCGCGGTCGCGGGGATCCTGCTCGCGGCCGCGCTGAGCGCCGGCGAGACCGCCGTGCTGCGGCAGGGCTCGCTGTCCGCGCACGCGCGCGAGAGCGCCGGGGGTCGCGACGAGGACACGGACGACGTGCGCTCGCGCCGCGTCGCCGCGCTGCTGGAGGACGCGCGCGGTGTCGCGGCGTCGGCGAGCTTCCTGCGCGTGCTCGCCGAGATGACGGCGACCGCCTGCATCACGCTCGCCGTCGGCGCGTGGCTCGAGCCGTGGTGGGCGGTGCTGCTCGTCTCGCTCGTGGTCAGCGCCGTCGTCGCCGTCGGGCTCGTGCGCCTGAGTCCCCGCAGCCTGGGCCGCACCCACGCCCCCGCGGTGCTGCGCGCCCTCTCGGGACTGCTCCGGGCCGTCGTCGTGGGGACGCGCTGGCTGAGCCCGCTCGTCCAGCCGCCGCCGCCCACGCCCGAGGAGGAGGCGGCCGAGCTGCGCGAGCTCGCGCGGCGCGCCGGCGAGTCGGACGCGTTCGAGGACGACGACCGCGAGCTCCTGCGCTCCGTGTTCGAGCTCGGCGACACCATGGTCCGCGAGGTCATGGTCCCGCGGCCCGACATGGTGACGGTCGCGGGCACCGCGACCCTCCAGAAGGCGCTGCGCCTGTTCCTGCGCTCCGGCTACTCGCGCGTGCCCGTCGTAGGCCGCTCGACCGACGACCTGCTCGGCGTCCTCTACTTCAAGGACGTCACGCGGCTCGTGACCGACGGCAACGGCGGGGGGCAGCGGCTCGCGCGCGACGCCGCGCGGCCCGCGGTGTTCGTCCCCGAGTCCAAGCCGGTCGACGACCTGCTCCGCGAGATGCAGGCCGCCGCGAGCCACATCGCGATCGTGGTGGACGAGTACGGCGGCATCGCCGGCCTCGTGACGATCGAGGACGCGCTCGAGGAGATCGTCGGCGAGCTCACCGACGAGCACGACCACACCGGCCCCGAGGTCGAGGACCTCGGCGACGGGCGGTACCGCGTGCCCGCGCGGCTCGCCCTCGACGACCTGGGCGACCTGTTCGGCCTCCGCATCGACGACGACGACGTGGACACCGCGGCCGGGCTGCTCGCCAAGGCGCTCGGCAAGGTCCCGCTCGCGGGCTCGAGCGCCGAGACCCACGGGCTCCACCTGGTCGCCGACCGCGTGGAGGGGCGCCGGCGCCGGCTCGCGACCCTCGTCGTCGGGCGGGCCGAACGGTCCGAGAGCGACGAGCACGACCACCAGGCGGCGGCCGCGGCACCCGCGCAGCCGTCACGAGAGGACACCCATGACCACCGCTGACGTCCACCGCTCCGGCTTCGCCTGCCTCGTCGGGCGCCCCAACGCCGGCAAGTCGACGCTCACCAACGCGCTCGTCGGCGAGAAGGTCGCGATCACGTCGGGCCGGCCGCAGACGACCCGGCACACCATCCGCGGCATCGTGAACCGCCCGGACGCGCAGCTCGTCCTCGTCGACACGCCGGGGCTGCACCGCCCGCGCACGCTCCTCGGAGAGCGCCTCAACGACCTCGTCCGGGACACCCTGACGGAGGTCGACGTGATCGTGTTCTGCGTCCCCGCGGACCAGAAGGTCGGCCCCGGCGACCGGTACATCGCGTCGCAGCTCGCCGACCTCATGCGGGGCCGGCGCGGCACGCCCGTCGTCGTCGCGGTCACCAAGACCGACACGGTCTCGCGCGACCGGGTCGCCGAGCAGCTCCTCGCGGTCTCCGCGCTGGGGGACTGGGCCGACGTCGTGCCCGTCTCGGCCGTGCGCGGCGAGCAGGTCGACGTGCTCACCGACGTGCTCGTCGGGCACCTGCCCGAGGGCCCGGAGCTGTATCCCGGCGGGGAGCTCACCGACGAGCCCGAGGCCGTCATGGTCGCGGAGCTCGTGCGCGAGGCCGCGCTCGAGGGCGTCCGCGACGAGCTGCCGCACTCGCTGGCGGTCGTCGTCGACGAGATCGTGCCGCGCACGCGCGCCGACGGCAGCCCGCGCCCCGAGGGCGACCAGCTGCTCGACGTCCGGGTCGACGTGTTCGTCGAGCGCGACTCCCAGAAGGCCATCGTGATCGGGCGCGGCGGGTCGCGGCTGCGGGACGTGGGCACGCGCGCGCGGACCGGCATCGAGGCGCTCCTGGGGTCGCGGGTCTACCTCGACCTCCACGTGAAGGTCGCGAAGGACTGGCAGCGCGACCCCAAGCAGCTCCGGCGTCTCGGGTTCTGACGGGGGGACGCCCCCGCCGGACGCGGGGGACGACCTCCCGGATCCGCACAGGTCAGGGACGTAGCATCGACAGGTGACTTTCAGGACAGCTGCAACGACGGCCGTCCTCGCGATCGGTCTCGCTGCGGTCGGCGCCTTCGCCGGACCGGAGTGGGACCCCCAGCCGGTGACGGACCACATCCGCACCCAGACCACGGACACCACGATCGGGGGGACGCAGGACCCGACCCCGGTCGGCACGTACCCGGTGGTGTCCCGCGAGGTGGAGATCGAGCTCGACGACACGACCGTGACCGGCCAGATCCGGCAGCCCGTCGGCGCCGGCGACGACCTCCCCGGCGTCGTCTTCGTGCACGGCGCGGGCACCGGCGAGTCGGCGACGGCGTTCGCACCCCAGGCCTGGGCGCTCGCGAGCACCGGTGTCGTGACCCTGGTCCCCTCGAAGAACCTCACCACGTACTCGCTGCAGCACCGCGACTACGTGCAGGAGGCGGGCGACTACGAGCGCTCCGTCCAGCTCCTGCGCACCGAGCCGGGCGTCGACCCCACCCGCGTCGGCGTCTACGGCGAGTCCGAGGGCACCTGGATCGCGCCCGTGATGGCGAGCGAGGACCCCGCGCTCGCCTTCGTCGCGCTCGTCTCGTCGCCGGTCGTGCGCCCGCGCGAGCAGGCCGCGTTCGCGGTCGACAACTACCTCCGCAACACGGGCGTCCCGCAGGGCGTGTTCCGCGCCATCCCGCGCGCCGTCGGCATGGACCTGCCCGACGGCGGCCTCGACTACGCCGACTTCGACGTCCGCCCGTACCTGGAGCAGGTGACGCAGCCGACGCTCGTCGTCTACGGCGACGCCGACGCGTCGATGCCCATCGAGCAGGGCGCGCAGGACATCCTCGCCGACACCTCGAAGGCCGGGAACCACGACGTGACCGTGCGCTACTACGAGGACGCCGACCACGGGCTGCACCTCGGCGGCGGCGACGGCGCGGTCTCCGCGACGTTCCAGCAGGATCTGTCGGACTGGATCAACGGACTGCCGGGCGCGGCCGGTGCGGCGCCGCAGATCGCCGGTGCCCAGCCCAACCAGACGTACCTCGCCGAGGCGGTGCCGAGCCCGCGCTGGTACGGCGACGGCGACGCCGTCTTCGGGTTCACGATCGCGGCCGTGTCCCTCGCGCTCGGCGCGCCTCTCGTGTGGATGCTGGTCGCGTTCGGGACGAGGCGGTGGCGGTTCCGCAGCCACGTCGGCGGGCTCGCCCAGGACCTCCGCCTGCCGATGCTCCTCGCGTCGCTGGGCGCCGTCCTGACGATGCTCGCGCTGGTCGTGTACCTGGTCGCGATCGCGAAGATCGCGCTCGACTACTCGCAGAACGCGCTCGTCGTCCAAGGCGGCTGGCTCGGCGTGCGCGCGATCGGGATCGCGTCGCTCGTGCCGGTCGCCGTCGTCGTCAACCGCCTGTCGGACCGCCGCGAGGCGCGCCGCAGCGTCCTCCTGTGGCTGCGCCAGCGCGTCGGCCGGGACGCGCCGAGCGGCCACTCGGCGGTGCCCGGCGTGCGCGCGGGGCAGCCGGTCGCGCGGGGGATCGGCGGCTGGGCACTCGCCGCCTCGCTCACCTTCGCGATCGTCACCCTCCTGCTCACGACGGCGTACTGGGGCGTGTTCCAGCTCGGCATCTGATCCGGTCCGCCCGGCGAGGCACGGTTGTCCCGATCCGTCCCTGCCGGTAGAAACGACCACGAAGCGTTGACGAGCCGCCCACCGAGGACGGACGCGGTGACCTGCCGCGTCCCGACGGGCGCTCGCCCGATCGAAGGAGCCCATGTGAGCATCGCCGAACCTCCCGGCACCCCCGACCTGTCGCCCGCCGCCGAGGCGCCGACGGCCGTGACGCCGGACGACCGGGCCGGCGACCCCGCGCCCGTGCACGAGGAGCCTCGCGCCACCGTCCGCGGGACCGGCCTGGTCCCGGCGCTGGACGTCGTCCGCGACGTGGTCGCCGCGGTCCTGCTCCTCACGAGCCTCGCTCTGCCGTGGACCACCCGCTCGGGCGCCGCCGACCGCGTCGAGGTCGTGCTGTCCGTCGTCGTGGCGCTCGCGGCGATCCCCGTGCCGTACCTGGCGCGTGCCGGCGTCCTGCCGACCGGTTGGAGCGTGCACACGACCCGCACGGTCCGGCTCTGGGCCGCGGCGCCCTACGTCGTGGTGTCGCTCGTCTACCTCCTGCTCGACCTGTTCGGGGGCACCTCCCTCGGCGACCGCGGCGTGGGCACGGGGCTCGCCCTGGGCCTCGCGGGCGCGCTCCTGGTCGCGCAGCCCCGCTCCACCGAGCTCGGACCCGAGGACGAGGACGCGGGCGTCCGGCGCCTGTGGCGTCTCGTCCTCGGCGTGGTCGGCGCCGCGCTCGTCGCGGGCGCCGTCGCCGCCCTCGTGATCTTCCTCGCCAGCGGCCCGTGGTCCGGTGCCGCCCAGCTCCTGTTCGCGATCCTCGGCACGCTCGTGATCCTCGCGATCGGGGCCCTCCCTGCGTGGGGCGCGTACCAGGGTGACCGGTCGTGGGCCGACGTGACGGTCGGCGTGGGCGCGGCGCTCGCCGTCCTGTTCGTGATCGGCGCCGGCTCGGCGCCGGACCTGCTGCGCTACGAGTCGTTCCACACGCTGCGCTTCGGTCTCGTCCTCGTGCCCGCCCTGGGGGCGGTCGCGGCCGGCGCGGCGTTCCGGCGGGGCCTGCGCTCTGCTGCGGGCACCGACGGCGTCGTCCGCGCCGTCCTGCTCCTGCTCGCGGTGGTCGCGGTGCTCGTCGCGCTCTCGCGCGTGGTCGTCCTCGCGGACGGCGCCCACTCCACGAGCGTCGTGGTGACCCTGGTCGCCACCGGCGCGGTCGCGGTCCTCGCCGCGGTCGCGTGGGCCGCCTTCCGCTCGTCCGCCGCCGGTGGCCGGAGCCTCGCCTGGCTCGTCGCGGTCGTGGCCGTCGTGCTCGGGACCGTGGCCGTGTCCGTCGACGCGTGGAAGGTCGTCGGTGTGCCTGTCGAGCTGGCCGTCGTCGCGTACGGGCTGCCCGTGCTGCTGGGCCTCGCACTGCTGGGACCGGTGGTCCGGGAGTGGGGAGCGCGGACGCGCGTCGAGGCGGTCGGGCCCCGCACCGCGTACGAGTGGACCCCGCGCCCCCGCCGCGCGCCCCGGCCCGCGAAGCCCGCCGTGCCCGCGCAGGAGGTTGCCGAGCCGGACGACGCCGCGGCGGCGCCGTCCGGCGACGAGACCTCCGCGGGGCAGGCCGCGCCGTGGGCGGGTGCACCCCTCGGCGCGGGGGACGGGCCCGAGACCGCTGAGCCGGCGGTCGCGGAGCGCGAGCCGGCGACGACGGAGCCCTCCGTCGCGTCCGCCGCGGAGCCGGCGGAGTCCGAGACCGTGGCCCCGGTGATCTCCGTCGCGGAGCCGGCCGCCGTCGCGGAGCCGGCCGCCGAGGAGCCCGTGGCCGCCGCCGAGCCGGAGCCTCGCGCCGAGGGCGCCGAGCCGACGCGGGCCGAGCCCGAGCGGACGGCCGCGGACCACGAGTCGACGACCGTGCTGCCCGTCGCGGGCTACACGGCCGCCCAGGCCGCCGACCCGAGCACGCCGCTCGAGGTGCTCGCGCAGATCGCCGAGCACGCCCCCGCCCTGCGCCCGTACGTGGCCTCGAACCCGTCCACGTACTCCGCGCTGCTCGACTGGCTCGGCGCGCTCGGCGACCCCGCGGTCGACGCCGCGCTGCAGGCGCGCCCCGACCGTCGCCGCTGAGCCGCGACGTGCCCACCCGTCCCGGCCGGACCGCGCGCTGGGTGCGACGCCCGTCGCGCCCGGCTCGCGGCCGCCCGGGACCGGTGGAGTACAGTGACGACGTGCGTCCCTCTGAGATGCGCCCGTCGGTCGCGACGGGCAGCCTCCTCCTTCGGTGCCGCGGCGAGGCTCTCTGAGCCGGTTCCTCGCCGCGGTGGTTGGTGTGCCGGCTGACGAGACCGACCGCACGACCGTGAAGGAACCCCTCCCGTGACGAACTCCGTCGACAAGACCCGCACCGACGCCCCGAGCACCGCCGACCCCCGCTGGGCGCACGCCCAGCAGCGCGGGTCGGGCATGCCGATCCACAAGTACGAGCCGTTCCACGCCCAGATCGACGTGTCGCTCCCGGACCGCACCTGGCCCGACAAGCGGATCACGAAGGCGCCTCGCTGGTGCGCCGTCGACCTGCGGGACGGCAACCAGGCCCTCATCGAGCCGATGAACGCCGAGCGCAAGCTCGCGATGTTCCGCCTGCTCGTGGACATGGGCTACAAGGAGATCGAGGTCGGGTTCCCGTCCGCCTCGCAGACCGACTTCGACTTCGTCCGCCTGCTCATCGAGCAGGACCTCATCCCGGACGACGTGATCATCCAGGTGCTGACGCAGTCCCGCGAGCACCTCATCGCGCGGACCTACGAGTCGCTGCGCGGCGCCAAGCAGGCCATCGTCCACCTGTACAACTCGACGTCGGTGCTGCAGCGCGAGGTCGTTTTCCGCACGAACGAGGACGGCATCGTCGACATCGCGCTCGAGGGCGCGAAGCTGTGCCGCAAGTTCGAGGAGACGATCCCCGAGACGCGGATCTACTACGAGTACTCGCCCGAGTCGTACACGGGCACCGAGCTCGAGTTCGCGGTGCGGATCTGCAACGAGGTGCTCGAGGTCTTCGAGCCGACCGCCGAGCGGCCCGTCATCGTCAACCTGCCCGCGACCGTCGAGATGGCGACGCCGAACGTCTACGCGGACTCGATCGAGTGGATGAACCGCCACCTCGAGCACCGCGAGCACGTCATCCTGTCGCTGCACCCTCACAACGACCGCGGCACGGCCGTCGCCGCCGCGGAGCTCGGGTACCAGGCCGGCGCCGACCGCATCGAGGGCTGCCTGTTCGGCAACGGCGAGCGCACCGGCAACGTCGACCTGGTGACCCTCGGCATGAACCTGTTCAGCCAGGGCATCGACCCCGAGATCGACTTCTCGCAGATGGACCGCATCCGCCGCACCGTCGAGCAGTGCAACCAGCTCCCCGTCGGCGAGCGTCACCCGTGGGCGGGCGACCTCGTCTTCACCGCGTTCTCCGGCTCGCACCAGGACGCGATCAAGAAGGGCCTCGAGGCCATGGCCAAGCGGGCCGAGGCCCAGGGCGTCACGGTCGAGGACATCGTCTGGGGCGTGCCGTACCTGCCGATCGACCCCAAGGACGTCGGCCGCAGCTACGAGGCCGTCATCCGGGTGAACTCGCAGTCCGGCAAGGGCGGCATCTCGTACCTGCTCAAGTCGGAGCGCAACCTCGACCTCCCGCGCCGCCTGCAGATCGAGTTCTCGCGGGCCGTCCAGGAGCACACGGACGCCCAGGGCATCGAGGTGAACGCCGAGGACATCTGGCGGATCTTCTCCGACGAGTACCTGCCCGCCGAGCCCGGCTCGGGCCTCGAGCCGTGGGGGCGTCTGCGGCTCGTCTCGACCCGCACGTCGTCGTCGGAGGAGGGCCCGGACACGCTCGAGGTCGAGCTCGTCGACGGCGGCCAGGAGCGGACCCTCACCGGGACCGGCAACGGCCCGGTCGACGCGTTCCTCGACGTGCTGCGCCAGGTCGGGCACGACGTGCTCGTGCTGGACTACGCCGAGCACGCCCTGTCAGCGGGCTCGGACGCAGCCGCCGCCGCGTACGTCGAGTGCTCGGTCGGCGACGACGTCCTCTGGGGCGTGGGCATCGACCCGTCCATCACGACGGCGTCGCTCAAGGCGATCATCTCGGCGGTCAACCGGTACGAGCGCGCGCAGACCGAGGGCCGCCCGGCCGACCCGGCGTCCGTGGGCCGCTGAGCCTTCGGGCGGTTCAGGCGCGGGCGGGCCGGTTGGGGTGCGCGCGGACTTCCCGACCGGAAGATCGCGCAACCCGTGCGCGGTCGCAGCAGTTCCCGTACTTCGCGAAGTAGGCCGCGCGGCAGGGTACTTCGGCGGGGCCGGCGAGGTCTCGCCGCTGCCCGACGGCGAGACGACGGTCGAGCGGGTGGGTGCGGGGAGGTGGTGAAGGGCGTCAAGGAGTGCGCACGGCCCCCAGGGCCGAAGCGCGACAGCCCGAACCAGCCCGCCGCGCCCACCCGCGGACCCAGCCGGGGCGCTCCGCTCGCGTCAGGAGAGGTCGTTCGACGCGGCGGTGCCTCGCGCGTCCAGCTCCATCTCCTCGCCGTACGCGGTGAGCGAGCGGTGGTAGCGCTGGACGAGGCTGCCGAGCGCCGCGACGGCCACGCCGACGCCCTCGCGCGGGGAGCCCGCGTCGGCGAGGGCGAGCGCGAGGAAACCGTCGAGCTGGGCGTCGAGGTCGTCGGACGGCTCGCCCCGCTCGGCCCGCAGCACGGCCACGGCCTCGTCGGCGCGGCCGACGTTCCGCAGCGAGCTCGCGAGCTGGATCACGGTCTGGCGGCGGCGGTCGGGTGCCAGCCCGGCGTCGAGCGCGGCCCGGTAGAACGTGATGGCCTGCTCGGGCGCGCCGGTGGAGTCCCAGGCGCTGCCCGTCTCGTAGAGGGCGACGGGGTGGCCGGCGGGCAGCTCGGCGACGAGGGTCCCGACGGCGGCGCGCAGCTCGTCGTCGGGGATCTCGACGGTGCGGGCTTCGTACCAGACGGCGGCGAGCCGTTCCTCCCACGCTCCGGCGGGCGCGTTGTGCTCGGCGGCGTCTGACGGCGTCGGGGGCTGCTGCGGGAGTGCGGTCATCGGGCCATCACATCACGACGGGCCGGCGGGTCGGGCATCCGCCCGGGCGTAGCGGGCGGCCAGCGCGCGGACCTCGGCCTGTACCTCGGGTGGGTCGAGGACCTCGAACTCGGCGTCGAGCCAGGCGAGGTAGCGGGCGAGGGCGACGGCCGTCTCGGCGCCTGCGTCGAGCAGGCACGAGGTGTCGTCCCGGGCGGTGACGGTCCCGACGGCGGGGCTCACCCGCTCGCGCACCGCGTCGACGGGGGCGTGGACGACGACCTGCGCCCGCACGCGCGCTCCGGCCGCGCCGACACCCCGCCGGACGAGGTCCGCTGGGTCGGCGGGGAGCTCGCGCGGGGTGAACCGCGGGCCGTTCGGCGTGGCGGGCCGGCCGCAGCGGTCGAGCCGGAACGTGCGCCAGTCGCCGCGTTCGAGGTCCCACGCGAGCAGGTACCAGCGCCGGCCCCAGACGACGAGCCGGTGGGGCTCGACGCGTCGTCGAGACCCGGCCCCGTCGTGGCGCGCGTAGTCGAACCGGACCGTCTCGCGGTCGCGCACCGCCGCAGCGAACGCGGCGAGGGTGTCGCTGTCGACGACCGCCACCTCGCCGTCGGGCGGGACGTCGACCGTGGCGCCGGCAAGCGCGACGACGCGGGCGCGCAGACGCGGCGGGAGGACCTGCTCGAGCTTGGCGATCGCCCGTGCGGCCGACTCGTCGATCCCGCTCACGGGGTTCCGGGCGGCGGTGCGCAGGCCGACGGCGATCGCGACGGCCTCGTCGTCGGACAGGAGGAGCGGCGGCATCGCCGCACCGGCCTCGAGCCGGTACCCGCCCGCGACCCCCCGAGTGGCGGCGACGGGGTAGCCGAGAGCGCGCAGGCGCTCGACGTCGCGGCGCACCGTGCGCTCGCCCACCTCGAGCCGTGCCGCGAGCTCGTGCCCGGTCCACTCGCGGCGCGCCTGGAGCAGCGAGAGCAGCTCGAGCAGCCGCGCGGAGGTCTCCTGCATGTCCTCCATCCTGGCGCCGATTCAGGACAGAAGCTGACCTGAAAGCCGCCGAGGCTGGGACGTGCAGCCGGTGAGACGCACCGGCGAAGCGACGAGGAGCCCGCCATGACCGTGCAGGAGCACCCCCAGCAGACCCGCCCGGAACCGTCGAAGCCTCCCGGCGTCATCGAGCCCTTCGAGGTCGTCGTGGACCCGGAGCGGGTCACGGACCTCCGGGACCGGCTCGCACGCACCGCGTGGCCCGTCGAGCCCGCGGGCGCGGGCGCCGACCAGGGGATGCCGGTCGCGACCGTGCGGGCGCTCGCGGACCGGTGGCGAGCCCTCGACCTCGAGGAGGTCGCCGCGCGCGTCAACGCCCACCCGCAGTTCACGGCGACCGTCGACGGACAGCGCGTCCACTTCTGGCACGTGCGTGCCGCCCGGCCGTCCGGCTCGCCCGCGACCGCCCTCCTGCTGCTGCACGGTTGGCCGTCGACGCTCCTCGAGTACGCGCGCGTCGTCGGGCCGCTCACGGACCCAGCGGCGCACGGCGCGCCGGACGCTCCCGCCTTCGACGTCGTCGTCCCGTCGCTGCCCGGCTTCGGCTTCTCGGGCCCGACGACGGAGACCGGCTGGGACAGCGCGCGCAGCGCACGGGCGCTCGCCGCGCTCATGGCGGGGCTCGGGTACGAGCGGTGGGGCGTCGTCGGGAACGACGTCGGAGCGCTGGTGGCGCGCGAGCTCGGGATCCTCGCGCCCGAGGGCCTCGTCGGGGTGCACGTCCAGCAGGTCTTCGCGTTCCCCACGGACGACGCCGAGCTCGCACGGCTGAGCGACGCGGACCGTGCGAGCCTCACGACCGGCTCGACGGCGGACTTCCGGGCGAAGGCGGGCTACCAGCCGATCCAGGAGAAGCGCCCGCAGACCCTCGCGTTCGCGCTCGAGGACTCGCCGGCCGGGCTGCTCGCGTGGAACGCGGAGCTGTGGAGCGGGTTCGGCGAGCAACCGGTCGACGCCCGCGAGTACCTCGCGCACCTGACGATCTACTGGCTCACGCGCACGGCGGGCTCGGCGGCCCGGCTCTACCTCGAGAACGCACGCACGGGCGCGGGGTACCGGGACCTCACCAACCCGGTGCCGACGGCGGTCGCGGTGTTCCCCGAGGACTTCCGGTCGCTGCGGCCGTGCGTCGAACGGTCCACGAACCTCGTGCGGTACACTGAGCTGCCGCGGGGCGGCCACTTCGCGGCGGTGACCGACCCGGACCTCGTCACGGCGGACGTGCGGGAGTTCTTCGCGTCGCTGTGACCACGGATGTCGGCTCCGCGGGAGACAATGGGTCCCATGCCGGTCTACCGCGACGAGGCGCTCGTGCTGCGCGCCCAGAAGCTGGGCGAGGCCGACCGCATCGTCACCCTGCTGACCCGCGAGCACGGCAAGGTCCGCGCCGTGGGCAAGGGGGTGCGGCGCACGTCGTCGCGCGTGGGCGCACGCCTCGAGCCGTTCATGTTCGTCGACGCGCAGCTCTACGCGGGCCGCACGCTCGACGTCGTGACCCAGGTGGAGACCGTCGGGCCGTACGCGAGCGAGATCGCGAGGGACTACGCGCTCTACACCGCCGGCACCGCGATGCTCGAGACCGCCGACCGGCTCACCGAGGAGGGCGAGCCCGCCGTCCAGCAGTTCTGGCTCCTCGCCGGGGCGCTGCGGGCGCTGGCCGAGCACCACCACGCGTCCGGCCTGGTGCTCGACTCCTACCTGCTGCGGGCGCTGTCCGTGGCGGGGTGGGCGCCGAGCTTCACCGACTGTGCCCGGTGCGGCGAGCCCGGGCCGCACACGGCGTTCTCCGTCGCGACCGGCGGTGCCGTCTGCCCGCGGTGCCGGCCGCCGGGCTCGACGGCGCCGGCGCCCGAGACGTTCGCGCTCCTCGCGGCGCTGCTCGCCGGCGAGTGGTCGACGGCGGACGCGTCCTCGCCGCGGCACCGCAGCGAGGCGAGCGGCCTCGTCGCGGCGTACTCCCAGTTCCACCTCGAGCGGCGTCTGCGGTCCCTGCGGCTCGTCGAGCGCGAGCCCGAGCGGACCGAGCCCGCCGCCCCCATCGACCCGGACCGACTGACGGAGACCACCTTCCTGTGATGGCACGACCTTCCCGCCGCGGCTCCGCGCCCGCCGCCCGCCCCGAGCGCGTCGCGCCGACGCCGCACGTCTCGGGGGCCCGCCCGCCCGCGATCCCGCGCGAGGTGCTGCCTCAGCACGTCGCCGTCGTCATGGACGGCAACGGCCGCTGGGCCAACGCCCGCCACCTGCCCCGCACGGCGGGCCACGAGGCCGGCGAGGTCGCGCTCAACGACGTCGTCGCGGGCGCCGTCGAGCTCGGGATCTCGCACGTGTCCGCGTACGCGTTCTCGACGGAGAACTGGAAGCGCTCGCCCGAGGAGGTTCGCTTCCTCATGGGCTTCAACCGCGAGACGATCCGCCGCCGCCGCGACCTGTGGGACTCGTGGGGCGTCCGGATCCGGTGGGCCGGGCGGCAGCCGCGGCTGTGGGGGAGCGTCGTCAAGGAGCTGCAGGTCGCGGAGCGCCAGACGGCGGGCAACGACGGGCTCACCCTCACCCTGTGCGTCAACTACGGCGGCCGTCTCGAGATCACCGATGCCGTGCGCTCGCTCGCGGCCGAGGTCGCGGCCGGTCGCCTCGACCCGTCGCGCATCACCGAGAAGACCATCGCGAAGCACCTGTACGACCCCGACATGCCCGACGTCGACCTGTTCCTGCGGTCGTCGGGGGAGCAGCGGACGTCGAACTTCCTGCCGTGGCAGTCCGCGTACGCGGAGCTGGTGTTCGTCCCCGAGCTCTGGCCGGACGTCGACCGGCTCGTCCTGTGGCGCGCGGTCGAGGAGTACGCGCGCCGGGACCGCCGCTACGGCGGCGCGATCGACGCCGTCGCTGCGGCCTCGGGGGAGCAGGAGCGATGACCGCGGGGCCGGAGGACATCGAGGTCGGTGTGCCCGCGCCCCGCCTCGTGCTGACCGAACGCCTCGTCCTCGCGGCCGTCACGCCGGACGACGTCGACGACCTGTTCGCGCTCAACACCGACCCCGCGGTCTGGTGGCACTTCCCGTCGGGCCGGCACGTCGACCGGGCGCAGACCGAGCGGTTCGTCGCGATGTGCGAGACGTCGTGGGAGCGCGACGGGCTCGGCTACTGGACGCTGCGCGACCCGGGCTCGCACATCCTCCTCGGAGTCGGCGGCTGCATGGGCGTGCGCGACGTCGCGTGGAACCTCTACTACCGGGTGCGGCCCGCGTCCCAAGGGCAGGGGTACGCGACCGAGCTCGTCCGCACGGCGCGGGCGTGCGCCGCGGACGCGGATCCCGACCGACCCGTCGTGGCGAGCCTGCTCGAGCACAACGTGCGCTCGCGGGCCGTGGTGGAGCGTGCGGGGCTCACCCTGGTCTACCGGGGCCCGGACCGGGGCAACCCGGACCCGTCCGCGGTGCGCCTGCTGTTCGCCGACCGGGCGGTCGCGGGCGACGTCCTCGCGCGGCTCGTGCGCGGCGCTGACGTCGCCGCAGGCCCGGACGAGCGGGACACCCGCGGCACGCCTACGGTCGAGGCATGAGCCTGACGATCGGCATGGTGACGTTCGACTCGGCCGATCCGGCGCCGCTCGCACAGTGGTGGGCGGACGTCCTGGGTGGCGGCGTGGACGACGACGGCGGGGGCTGGTTCTTCCTGGTCGGCACGCCCGACGGCTTCCCGAACCTGGGATTCCAGCGCGTCGAAGACCCGACGCCGGGCAAGAACCGCGTGCACCTCGACCTCGGCGCGGACGACCGCGCGGCCGAGGTGGCCCGACTCGTGCACGCGGGGGCCGGCGTCGTGGGCGAGCACTCGATCCCCGGTTACCGGTGGACCGTGCTGGCGGACCCGCAGGGCAACCAGTTCTGCGTCGGCGCCGAGGACGACGCCGTGACGACCTTCAGCTGACGCCCGCCGCGCGGCACTCCGCGCAGGTGCCGAAGAGCTCGACGGTGTGCTGGATGTCGGTGAACCCGTGCTGGGCGCCCACGGACGCGGCCCATGCCTCGACGCTCGGCCCGTCGATCTCGACGGCGCGGCCGCAGGTCCGGCACACGAGGTGGTGGTGGTGCTCCTGCTTGGCGCACCGCCGGTAGACGTTCTCTCCGCCCTCGGTCCGCAGCACGTCGACCGCACCCTCGTCGGCGAGGACCTGGAGCGCGCGGTAGACGGTCGCGAGGCCGATCCCGTCGCCGCCCGCGCGCAGGTGCTCGTGGAGCTGCTGGGCGGAGCGGAAGTCGTCCAGGTCGTCGAGGGCGTGCTGGACGGCGACGCGCTGCTTGGTGATGCGCTGCACGGCTGGTCTCCGGCGGTCGGTGGGCGGGGGCGCTTGTCGATTCTCATTCTCATCTAGCGGGGTGAGCGGTGTCAAAGGGCGCGGGGAGGCCGGGGCGCGACCGGTACGCTGGGACCTCCGATCGCAAGCCCCCACCTGCCCGCACGCCATGCGGGCAGCCGTCTCCGAGGAGTGCCCCGTGGCCCCTGTCTCCCGTCTCGACGCCGTCGTCTCGCTCGCCAAGCGGCGAGGCTTCGTGTTCCCGTCCGGCGAGATCTACGGCGGTACCCGCTCCGCCTGGGACTACGGGCCCCTGGGCGTGGAGCTCAAGGAGAACATCAAGCGCCAGTGGTGGCGCGCGATGGTGACGAGCCGCGACGACATCGTCGGCCTCGACTCCGCCGTCATCCTGCCCCGCCAGGTGTGGGTGGCCTCCGGCCACGTCGGCGTCTTCACGGACCCGCTCACCGAGTGCCTCCACTGCCACAAGCGGTTCCGCGAGGACCAGATGATCGAGGAGTTCGAGGAGAAGAAGGGCCGGGCGCCCGAGGGCGGCCTCGCCGAGATCGTCTGCCCGAACTGCGGCACCCGCGGCCAGTGGACCGAGCCCCGCGACTTCAACATGATGCTCAAGACCTACCTCGGCCCCGTCGAGGACGAGTCCGGCCTGCACTACCTGCGGCCCGAGACCGCGCAGGGCATCTTCGTGAACTTCGGCAACGTGTCGTCGGCCGCGCGCAAGAAGCCGCCGTTCGGCATCGCGCAGATCGGCAAGTCGTTCCGCAACGAGATCACGCCCGGCAACTTCATCTTCCGCACGCGCGAGTTCGAGCAGATGGAGATGGAGTTCTTCGTCGAGCCCGGGTCGGACGCCGAGTGGCACCAGTACTGGATCGACACCCGCACCTCCTGGTACACGGGCCTTGGCATCTCGCCCGAGAACCTGCGCCTCTACGAGCACCCGAAGGAGAAGCTCTCGCACTACTCGACGCGCACCGTCGACATCGAGTACCGCTTCGGCTTCCAGGGCTCCGAGTGGGGCGAGCTCGAGGGCATCGCGAACCGCACCGACTTCGACCTCAAGACGCACGCCGAGCACTCGGGCAAGGACCTGTCCTACTTCGACCAGGAGAAGAACGAGCGCTGGGTGCCGTACGTCATCGAGCCCGCCGCGGGCCTGACGCGCTCGCTCATGGCGTTCCTCGTCGAGGCCTACGAGGAGGACGAGGCCCCCAACGCGAAGGGCGGCGTCGACAAGCGCACGGTGCTGCGGCTCGACCCGCGCCTCGCGCCTGTCAAGGCTGCCGTCCTGCCGCTGTCGCGCAACGAGAACCTGTCGCCCAAGGCGCGCGACCTCGCCGCCGAGCTGCGCCAGGCGTGGAACGTCGACTTCGACGACGCCGGCGCGATCGGCCGCCGCTACCGCCGCCAGGACGAGATCGGCACGCCGTTCTGCATCACCGTCGACTTCGACACGCTCGACGACCAGGCCGTGACGATCCGCCACCGCGACTCGATGAAGCAGGAGCGCGTCGCGCTCGACCAGGTCACCGCGTACCTGGCGACGCACCTCGTCGGCGCCTGACGCCTGCACGACGACGGCCGGTGGCCACGGGGGAGTCCCGTGGCCGCCGGCCGTCGTCGTACCCGGGGCGGGCGTGCGTCAGACCCAGCTCATGGTCGCGAGGTCGAACCGGTGAGTGGCGCCGTGGGCGTCCCGGAGCGTGAGGACTCCCTGCGACTCGGACTCGAGCGTCAGGGCCCCCGTCCCCTTGAGCGTGTAGGGGTCACCGAAGCCGCCCGACCCCGTCACGACACGGACCTCGCCGGTGCTCGTCGGCCCGGTGGCGGCATCGGCCTTGGCGCCGGCCGAGACGACCGTCGGCCGACCGCCGATCCACCCGTTCCACTGCGCGTGCTTGGTTAGCACGAACATGCTCGCCGGCGTCGGGCTGTCCTCGGCCGGGAATATGCCGGCCGAGACGACGTCGGGCACGCCGGTGTCCTTCTTCGGGTGCCGCGTGGACGCCACGGCGCTCATGAGCGGCTCGAGGTCGTTCGCCGCCACGAGGCCGGAGCCGGATGACATCGCCTGAGCGCTCAGGTGCTCGAGCACGGTGCGCTGGTCGGCTGTGACATCGACCGTGTAACCGCTCGCCGGCGCGAGGCGAACCATGGCGATGTCGGACCCGGAGGTCCATCCGCTGAAGACGTCGTAGGCGTAGTGCTTGCCCTTCGCGTCGCGGTAGGTGAGTTCGGAGCCGTCGCTGAGCGCGCGGCCCTTCTTGTCCGTGATCAGCGTGAGCGTGCCCGACCCCGCCGGGCCGACGAACGTGTCCTGCCCGCTGGTTCCCTCCGGCGAGACCGTGCTCTCGCGGAGCATCGCGTGCTGGGCGTCCCACGCGAGCGTGACCCGGTTCACGTTGTCCCACCCGATCCACGAGGTCAGCCGCTGCGTGTACCGCTCGGGGAACACGAAGTAACCGAGCTCGACGGCATCGGTGTGCGGGTGCCGGGCGTTGGCGGCATCAGCCTGGGTGACGAGCGCGTCGAGACGGAAGCTGAAGTCTTCCCAGACGGACGCGTCGTACGGCGTGTCCATCGCGTCGTACATCTCCTGCTCGAGCAGCTCGGCCTTCGCGACCACCGAGCCACCGAGGACCGCTGTGCTGTCCGTCGCGACGCGCTGAGCCGTGGGCCCCGAGGCGGGCGTCGCGCCGGTGGTCGTCGCGGGCGCGGAGAGGCGGGCAGTCGGGGCGGGCGTCGAGACGCCCGCCGGCGTGGCGACGCTCGTTCCGCGCGGTCCGGTGATCGGGAGCATCGGAGCGACGGCGACGGCTACCACGCCGACGGCGGCCACGACGGACCCGACCTGCCAGGCGTGACGGGTGCGGACGCGGCGCCGACCGAGGTGCAGCGTGGTGGCGGCGTCGACCGACATGGTCGGGACGGTGGCGCTCGCGCGCTCCCGCAGCGAGCGGGCGAACTCGTCGTCGGTGCTCATGACGCGCTCCTCTCGGTCTCGGTGAGCGTGCCCCGCAGGGTGGCGAGGCCTCTCGACGCGGTGGACTTGACGGTGCCGACGCTGACCCCGAGGCTCGCGGCGACCTCGGCCTCGGGGAGCCCGACCAGGTGGCGCAGGACGACGATCCGGCGAGCCCGTGGCGACAGGAGGGCGAGCGCCCGGGTGAGCTGGTCGCGGTCGTCGGCGGTGGCGTGCTCGTCCCGGCCTGCGGGCGTGAGGGCGGCGAGGTCGGACGGCTCGGAGAGCACCTCGCGCCGTCGTCGCCGCCAGGTGTCGATGCGCTGGTTGACGAGGATCCGCCGTGCGTACGCGAGCGGGTCGGTGGCGGCCGCGCGGTGCCATGCGGTGTACGTGCGGACGAGGGCCTGCTGGACGAGCTCCTCGGCGCGGTGCGCGTCCCCGGTCAGGAACCACGCGGTCCGGAGGAGGTCGCCCGAGTGCGCCTCCATGAACGCGGTGAAGGCCCGGTCCCGGTCCGGCTTCTCGCAGTCGGTGGCAGGGTCGTCCGGGGTGGTGGACTCGGTCGCGTGCACGGGCACGGTCCGTCCGGGCCGCGCGGCGTCCCCTGGCTGCGGTGCGATCGTCATCGTCGTCACCCCCTTCACACGCACCGGCGCCCCAGAAGGTTGAGTCCCGGCAAGGTACGGGGTGAGTCTGCCGTACGAGCCGGCCGGACGGCGGCGCTCGTCGGGCGGTGCGGCGCGTGTCACCGCCGAGCCGTGACAGATGTCATGAGTCGCCTGTGACAGTCGTCGGTGCCGCTGACCTGCGCGTTCGCCCAGGATGGTGCCATGACCACACCGCAGGGCCCCGGAAGCCTCCCCACGACGCCCGCGCTCGCGCTGCACGGGCTGCACAAGCAGTTCTCGTCGCCGTCGGGCACGGTGCGCGCCGTGAACGGCATCGACCTCACGATCATGCCGGGCGAGGTCGTCGCGTTCCTCGGCCCGAACGGCGCCGGCAAGACGACGACCATCGACATGGTGCTCGGGCTGTCGCAGCCGTCGTCGGGCACGCTCGAGGTCTTCGGCCGCAGCCCCGAGGACGCGATCGCCGCCGGCCGCGTCGCGGCCGTCATGCAGACGGGCGGCCTGCTCCGCGACATCACGGTCGCCGAGACCGTCGAGCTCACGGCCTCGCTGTTCGGCCGTACCGGGTCCGCGACCCCGTACCTCGAGCGCGCCGGCATCGCCGACATCGCGGACCGGATGGTCGGCAAGTGCTCGGGCGGACAGCAGCAGCGGCTGCGGTTCGCGATGGCGCTCGTGTCCGAGCCGGACCTGCTGCTGCTCGACGAGCCGACCACCGGCATGGACGTCGAGGGCCGGCGCGAGTTCTGGGCGGCGATCCGCCAGGACGCCGCCCGCGGCCGCACGGTCGTCTTCGCGACGCACTACCTCGAGGAGGCGGACGCGTACGCCGACCGCATCATCCTCGTCAGCCAGGGCCGGATCGTCGCGGACGGCTCGGCCGCCGAGGTCAAGAACCTCGCGTCCGGCCGCACGGTGACCGCGCTGATCGACGCCGAGGCCGAGCCCGGCCGCGTCCTCGACGGCGTCCGGGCGCTGCCCGGCGTCGACACCGTCGAAGAGCGTGGGAACCGCCTCATCGTCCGCACCTCCGACTCGGACACCGTGGCGCGCTACCTCCTCACGAGCACCCGGGCGCGCGACCTCGAGGTCACCGCCGAGAACCTCGAGGAGGCGTTCGTCGCGCTCACCTCGGCACACCCGTCCACCGACGCCGCCGCGCCGGCCACCGCCGTCACCGAAGGAGCCCTCCGATGAGCACGCTCGCCCCCAGCTCCGCCCCCAGCCCGACGCGACCCGCCGCGACCCGGATCGGCGCCTCCGCCGTCGGGCACGGGGTCAGCGCGACCTACCTGCGGCTCGAGCTGCGCCGGTTCGTCCGCAACCGCCGGACGCTGATCTTCTCGCTCGTCATGCCGCCGGTGTTCTTCCTGATCTTCGGCCTGTCGTCGGACTACACGACCGAGAAGGCCGGCAACGGCAACGTCACGTCGTGGATCCTCGTCTCGATGGCCCTGTACGGCGCGCTGCTCACGGCGACGTCGGGCGGCGCGAGCGTCTCGGTCGAGCGGGCGCAGGGCTGGACCCGCCAGCTCCGGCTGACGCCGCTGCGACCCTGGGCGTACGTCGTGACGAAGATCGCCGCGACCATGGCGCTCGGCGCGGTCTCCGTGCTCATCACGATGGGGGTGGGGCTCGCGCTCGGCAAGGCCGACATGCCGTTCTACGCCTGGATCCTCGCGCCGCTGATCGCCTGGGTCGGTTCGCTCGTGTTCGCCGCGTTCGGCCTGTTCATGGGCTACCTGCTCCCGTCCGAGAACGTCATGCAGATCCTCGGCCCGGTCCTCGCGCTGTTGTCCTTCGCGGGCGGCCTGTTCGTCCCGCTCGGCGACAACTGGTTCGCTGACGTCGCGAAGACCATGCCGACCTACGGCCTCGCCGAGCTGACCCGCGCACCCCTCGGCGACGGGTTCTCCTGGCTCGCCGTGCTCAACGTCGTCGCCTGGGCCGTGGTCTTCTCCCTCGGCGCCGCTTGGCGGTACCGCAAGGACACGGCGCGCGTGTGACCAGCCCGTTCTCGCCCGCGCGCACGCGACCCACCGCTACGGTGGGTCGCGTGAGCGCGTCGTCCCCACCCCCGCCGTCGACCGACGAACGCCACCCCATGGGTCGGTCGCTGGCCGCGGCGGTCGCAGGCCCGAACGCCACGGAGGAGCGGCAGCGCAGGGTCTGGCGGCTCGTCGGCCCGATGTTCGGTGCGGTGTGGGTCGTGTTCCTCAGCGAGCCGGCCCGCGCGTCCTGGCAGAACCCCGACCCGGTCCTGCGATGGTGCGGGATCCTCGGCGTGGCGCTCAGCGCGGTCGGGTTTGTCATGTCGGTGTTCCTGCTGCGCCAGACGTTCGCCGTCGAGGGGCGCAACGGCCGGTGGTGGGCCGTGTTCTCCGTCGCCATCCAGGTGGTCGGCGTGGTCCTCGCCTGCCTGGCGGCCCAGGAGCACGGGCTCGTCGGCACGGTCTTCATCAGCGTGTCCGCGGTCTACCTCCTTCGCACGCCCCGCGTGCTGCTCGTCACCGCCGGGCTGGCGGTCGTCATGTTCGTCCTGCCCCGGGTGATCCCCGGCTGGGAGCCGGAGGACGGCAACATCGCGGCCCTCGTCCTCGCGACCCTCGCGACGTTCGGGTTCGCCCAGCTCGTCGAGCGCAACCGGCAGCTCCAGCTCGCCCAGGAGGAGGTCGCGGCGCTCGCCGTGTCGCGCGAGCGTGAGCGCATCGCCCGCGACATGCACGACGTCCTGGGCCACTCGCTCACCGTCATCTCCGTGAAGTCGGAGCTCGCCGGGCGGCTCGTCGAGGCCGACCCGTCGCGCGCCGCCGCCGAGGTCGCCGACATCCAGGCCCTCGCGCGGTCGGCGCTCGCGGACGTGCGTGGCATGGTCACGGCGACCCGGCACGTCACGCTCGCCGGCGAGCTCGCCGCCGCCCGCCGCGCGCTCGACGCGGCGGGCATCGAGGCGCAGCTGCCGGGCGCCGTCGACGCCGTCCCCGAGGACCTGCGCGAGGTGTTCGCGTGGACGGTCCGCGAAGGCACGACCAACGTGCTCCGCCACGCCGCCGCGGGGCGCGTCGTGGTGACGCTCGCGCCGGACCGGATCGTCGTCGAGGACGACGGCCGGGGCGCCGCGCCCTGCCCCGACGACACCGAGGAGGGGGGCTCCGCACAGGCGGAGCCCGCCGGCTCGCCGGGCGACGCGCCCGGGCACGGTCTCGCCGGGCTGCGAGAGCGGGCCGACGCCGCGGGCGCGACCCTTGAGACCGGACCCAGCTCGCTGGGGGGCTTCCGTCTCGCCGTGCGCGCGCGCCGTCGGTCGGGCGCCCTGACAGGTGCGAGGATCGGGCGGTGACGATCCGGCTCCTCCTCGCGGACGACCAAGCTCTCGTGCGCGGCGCGCTGGCCGCGCTGCTCGACCTCGAGCCCGACCTCGAGGTCGTCGCCCAGGTGGGGCGGGGCGACGAGGTCGTCGACGCCGCTCGCGCCGCGCGCGCCGACGTCGCCCTGCTCGACGTCGAGATGCCCGGCCTCGACGGCATCGCGGCCGCCGGCGCGCTCCGGCAGGGCTACCCCGACTGCCGGTCGCTCATCGTCACGACCTTCGGCCGGCCCGGCTACCTGCGCCGGGCCCTCGACGCGGGCGCGAGCGGGTTCGTGGTCAAGGACACGCCGGCCGAGCAGCTCGCGGACGCCGTGCGCCGCGTCCACAGCGGGCTGCGCGTGGTCGACCCGGACCTCGCGGTCGAGTCGCTCACCGTGGGGGAGAGCCCCCTCACCGAGCGGGAGCGCGACGTCCTGCTCCGTGCCGCCGACGGCGGCACGGTCGCCGAGGTCGCGAAGGCCGCGTTCCTGTCGGAGGGGACGGTCCGGAACTACCTGTCGTCGGCGATCGGGAAGACGGGTGCCCGCACGCGGGCGGAGGCCGTCCGGATCGCCCAGGAGAACGGCTGGCTGTGACCCGGCGCGGGCCCGCCCCGCATCGATGGGACAATGGGGACGTGACAACGCCCACCTCCACCGTCAGCACGCTGCTGCCCCCGCTGCGCATCGGGCCGCACACGATCGACACCCCGGTCGTGCTCGCGCCCATGGCAGGCGTGACGAACAAGGCGTTCCGGACGCTGTGCCGCGAGCACGGCGCGGGCCTGTACGTCGCGGAGATGGTCACGAGCCGTGCGCTCGTCGAACGGCACCCGGCCACCCTGCGCATCGTCACCTTCGACGAGGGCGAGTCGCCCCGGTCCGCCCAGGTCTACGGCGTGGACCCGGCGACCGTCGCGGGCGCCGTCCGGATGCTGGCGGCCGAGGGTCTGGCGGACCACGTGGACCTCAACTTCGGCTGCCCGGTGCCCAAGGTCACCAAGCGGGGCGGCGGCGGCGCGCTCCCGTGGAAGCGCGAGCTGTTCACGCGCATCGTCGCCGGCGCGGTCGAGGCGGGCGGCGCGTACGGGGTTCCGGTCACGGTCAAGACCCGCAAGGGCATCGACGACGACCACCTCACCTACCTCGACGCCGGTCTCATCGCCGAGCGCGAGGGCGCCGCGGCGATCGCGCTCCATGCGCGCACCGTCGAGCAGCACTACTCCGGGACCGCCGACTGGGCGGCGATCGCGACGCTCAAGGAGACCGTCCGCAGCATCCCGGTGCTCGGCAACGGCGACATCTGGTCCGCCGAGGACGCCGTCCGGATGGTGCAGGTGACGGGCGCCGACGGCGTCGTCGTGGGGCGCGGGTGCCAAGGGCGGCCGTGGCTGTTCGCGGACCTGGCCGCCGCGTTCGCCGGGTCGGACGAGCGCATCCGCCCGGGCCTGCGCGAGGTCGCCGACACCATCTACCGCCACGGCGAGCTGCAGGTCGACTACTGGGAGGACGAGGGCAAGGGCATGCGCGACCTGCGCAAGCACATGGCCTGGTACCTCAAGGGCTACGCGGTCGGCGGCGAGGCACGGTCGCAGCTCGCGCTGGTGTCCACGCTCGCGGAGCTGCGCGAGCGCCTCGACGCGCTCGACCTCGACCAGCCGTACCCCGGCGAGGGCGCCGAGGGGCCGCGCGGACGATCGGGCACCCCGAAGACGGCGCACCTGCCGTACGGGTGGCTGGACTCGCGCGAGCTCACCGCCGAGCACCGGCAGCAGCTCGTCGAGGCGGAGCTGAGCGTCTCCGGCGGCTGACCAGCCTTCGCGACGGGCCCCGCGCGGACGCCGACCTCGCGAAAGACCGGCGGCCCGTCTCCCCTCGTGAGGGAGGCGGGCCGCCGGTCTGCGTCGTGGGCGGGTCAGGCGCGGTACCAGACCGTGGTGTCCGAGGGGACGGCTGCCGCGCCGGCCTCGTCCGTGAGCTCGCCCGAGGCGACGAGCACCTCGGCGCCCGCCGGGAGCGCGACCGGTGCGTCGCCCAGGTTCGCCAGCACGACGACGTCGCGGTTGCGGAGCGCGACGACGTGGGGGTCGTCGGCGAAGACGCCGAGCCACGCGAGGTCGCCGGTGCCCAGCGCCTCGGCCTTGCGCAGCCGCAGGGCGGTCCGGTACAGGTCGAACGTCGACCCGACGGTGGCGCGCTCGACGTCGGCCGCGTGCGCCGCGTACGACGAGGGCTGCGGGAGCCACGCCGCGCCGTCGGGCGAGAACCCGTAGGCGGGGGAGTGGGCCTCCCACGGCATGGGGATGCGGCAGCCGTCGCGGCCTGCCTCGGCGCCGCCCGTGCGGAAGAAGGCGGGGTCCTGGCGGACGACGTCCTCGAGCGTGGTGTGCTCGGGCAGGCCGAGCTCCTCGCCCTGGTAGACGTACGACGAGCCGGGCAGCCCGAGCATGAGGAGGCTGGCTGCGCGGGCGCGGCGCAGGCCGAGCTCGGCGTCGGGCTGCGGGTCGGTCGCGAACAGGCCGTTGGGGCGGTTCTCCGGCTCGGCGAGGCCGAGGCGCGAGGCGTGCCGGACGACGTCGTGGTTGGACAGCACCCAGGTGGTGGGAGCGCCGACCGCGTCGTTGGCCCGGAACGAGGACTCGACGACGCCGCGGAGGCGCGCTGCGTCCCACCCGGCGACCAGGAAGGAGAAGTTGAACGCCTGGTGCATCTCGTCGGGGCGGACGTAACGCGCGAGCCGCGAGAGCGGCTCGACCCACGCCTCGGCGACCATCGCGCGGTCGCCGTCGTACTCGTCGAGGATCCGGCGCCAGGCGCGGTAGATCTCGTGGACGCCGTCCTGGTCGAACATCGGGCCGGAGTTGCCCGAGCCGTTCACGGCGTCGGTCCCGTCGCCGTCGGCGCCGTCCACCATCGCGACGTGGCCGTCCCAGTCGGGCAGGCCGTCGGCCTTGACCATGCCGTGCGCGACGTCGACGCGGAAGCCGTCGACGCCCCGGTCGAGCCAGAACCGCAGGACGTCCTCGAACTCGGCGCGGACCTCGGGGTTGGACCAGTCGAGGTCGGGCTGGGAGGAGTCGAACAGGTGCAGGTACCACTGGCCGGGCGTGCCGTCGGCGCGGGTGGTGCGGGTCCACGCGGGGCCGCCGAAGATCGACTGCCAGTTGTTCGGCGGCTCCTCGCCGCCGGCGCCGCGACCCTCGCGGAACAGGTAGCGCCCGCGCTCGGGCGAGCCCTCGTCCGCGGCGAGCGCGGCCTGGAACCAGACGTGCTGGTCGGAGGTGTGGTTGGGCACCAGGTCGACGACGACCCGCACGCCGCGCGCGTGCGCCGCCTCGAGCAGGACGTCGAAGTCCTCGAGGGTGCCGAACAGCGGGTCGACGTCGCGGTAGTCGGCGACGTCGTAGCCGGCGTCCTTCTGCGGCGAGCGGTAGAACGGCGAGAGCCAGAGCGCGTCCACGCCGAGCTCGACGAGGTGGTCGAGGTGCGCGGTGATGCCCGGCAGGTCGCCGACGCCGTCGCCGTTCGAGTCGGCGAAGGACCGCGGGTACACCTGATAGATCACCGCGTCGCGCCACCAGCTGCCCTGGGCCGCGCCGGCAGCGTGGACGGTGACGGCCTCGGTCGAGGGCGCAGGCGTCGAATCGATTCGGGTCATGGGAGGGCTGTCCTCGCGTCGTCGGGGAGGGGTGGCGTCTCGCTGGGTGATCAGAACGGCAAGACTGCGATGTACGTTGCAGCATCCTTGCACAACCCGCCGGGCGCCCGTCAACCGGGCCACGCCGACGCCCGTCCGGGCGGGCGAGGGGAGCACGGACGCCGGCCCGGACGGCGTCGGGCGCGCGGACGGCCGGGGCGTCAGACGGCGGCGACGGCCACGGGTGCGCTCCCCGTGGACTCGCGCACCACGAGCTCGGGCTGGAAGAGGAGCTCGCTGCGGGGCGCGCGGTCGCCCGAGATCTCGGTGAGCAAAGCCGCCACCGCTGCCCGGCCCATCGCCGCCACCGGCTGGCGGACGGTCGTGAGCGGCGGGTCCGTGAACGCGATCAGCGGCGAGTCGTCGTAGCCGACCACCGACATGTCGGCGGGGACGGCGAGCCCGCGCGCGCGGACCGCGCGCGTGACGCCCAGCGCCATGAGGTCGCTCGCGCACACGACCGCGGTGTGCCCGCTCCCGAGCAGCTCCTCGGCGGCCGCCTGCCCGCCCTCGAGGGTGAAGAGCGTGTTGACGACGTGCGTGCGCGCCTCCGCCTCGTCGGCCACCAGGCCGTGCTGGACGAGCGCGCGGACGAAGCCCTCCTGCTTGCGCTGGGTCGGGACGAACCGCGTGGGGCCCGCAGCCAGGCCGATGTTGCGGTGCCCGAGGCTCACGAGGTGACGCACGGCGAGCTCGGCGGCCTGGGCGTCGTCGGCCGAGACGAACGGGGCGTCGATGCCGTCGGCGAAGCCTCCGACGAGGACGATCGGCATGCCGCGCTCGCGCAGCCGCACGTAGCGGTCGCGGCCGGCCTGCGTGTCCGCGTGGAGGCCGGAGACGAACACGATGCCGTCGACGCCGTGCTCCATGAGGATCTCGACGTACTCGTCCTCGGTGGTCCCGCCGGGGGACTGCGTGCAGAGCACCGGGGTGTAGCCGGCGTCGGCGAGGTGGTCCTCGATCACCTGGGCGAACGCGGGGAACACCGGGTTGACGAGCTCGGGCACGACGAGGCCGATGAGCCCGGCCGACCGGTGCTTGAGCCGTTCGGGGCGCTCGTAGCCGAGCTGGTCGAGCGCCGAGAGGACGGCCTGGCGGGTCTCGCGGGAGACGTTGGCCTTGCCGTTCAGGACACGCGACACCGTCGCGGTGCTCACGCCCGCGAGCTGGGCCAGGTCTGCAAGACGGGTACGCACGGGTACGAGCGTAGTGGTCCGGCGCACAGGACCTCCTTGTCGCTGGGTTCTGGCCGGTCTCGTGACCGGCGCACGCGGCCCGCCGTCGTCGGCGGGGCGCTGGACTGCAACGAAACTGTAACGACGACGATCCCGTTGCTGCAAGCGGTTGCACAGCGAGGGGTCCTTCGCCTACGGTCATGCCATCCGAGGCCGACGGCGGCGTGTGCATGCCGTGCGGCCGCACTCCGACCTCGATTGGGAGACACACCGATGCGACGGAGCATCTTCTCGGCGACGGCGGTCGCCCTCGGCGCGGCCCTCGCGCTCACCGCCTGCTCGTCCGACTCGGGCAGCGGCGACAAGCCCTCCACGCCCTCGGTCGCGACGACGACCGACGCGCCGAAGCTCAGCGGCAGCCTCACGGTCTGGGTCGACGAGACCCGGATCGACGTGTTCAAGAAGCTCGCCGAGCAGTACCAGAAGCAGTCCGGCGTCCAGGTCAAGGTCGTCCAGAAGGCCTCGGCCGACATCCGCGCCGACTTCGTCAAGCAGGAGCCGACCGGCGAGGGCCCCGACATCATCGTCGGAGCCCACGACTGGACCGGCCAGCTCGTCACCAACGGCACCGTCCAGCCCATCGAGCTCGGCGCCAAGGCCGGCGAGTTCGCGCCCGTCACCGTCTCCGCGTTCACGTACGACGGCCAGGTCTACGGCGTTCCCTACGCGATCGAGAACATCGCGCTCGTGCGGAACAACAAGCTCGCGAGCAGCACGCCCGACTCGCTCGACGCCCTCATCACCCAGGGCAAGCAGATCGAGGCCAAGAACTCGAAGGTCAAGTACCCCTTCGTCGTCCAGCAGGGCAAGGACGGCGACCCGTACCACCTGTACCCGCTGCAGACCTCGTTCGGCGCCCCCGTCTTCAAGCAGAACGACGACGGCTCGTACACCGACACCATCGCGATGGGCGGCGACAACGGCCACAAGTTCGCGCAGTACCTGCAGAAGCTCGGCAAGGATGGCGTGCTCGACACCGCGATCGACTCCCAGAAGGCGACCGACGCGTTCACGCACGGCCAGACGCCGTACATCATCACGGGCCCGTGGAACACGCCCGCCTTCAAGAAGGCCGGGCTCGACATCACGGTCCTCCCGGTCCCGAGCGCGGGCGGCGAGAAGTCGCAGCCGTTCGTCGGCGTCCAGGGCGCCTACATCAGCGCGAAGGCGCAGAACCCGATCGTGGCCAACGACTTCGTGACCAACTTCCTGGGTGACGAGTTCGCCCAGACCGAGCTGTACGAGGCGGGGCAGCGCATGCCGGCGCTCACCGCCGCGGCCGACAAGGTCAGCGACCCGATCATCAAGGGCTTCACCGAGGCTGCGGGCGAGTCGCCGATGCCGTCGATCCCCGCGATGGACTCCGTGTGGGCGTTCTGGGGCACGACCGAGGCCCAGATCATCTCCGGCAAGGCGAAGGACCCGAGCGCGGCCTGGGACACCATGATCAAGAACATCCAGGCAGCCATCGACAAGTCGAAGGGCTGACGACCCGGAGGGCCTGAGGGCCCCCCGACGGGCCGACCGGGCGCGACGCGCGCC
>NZ_JBHUWD010000041.1:0-38372 GCF_042670205.1 Luteimicrobium sp. NPDC057192
CACCACCCTCGGCCACGACTCCGTCGTCGAAGCCGTCCCCCGCAGCTCCCTCAGCGTCGTGGTCACCGACGCAGCCCACGACGACCCCACCCTCGCAGCGCTCGCGGCCGGCGGCACCGACGTCCGCACCGCCTGCGAGGAGGAGGTCGTCTCGTTCCCCGCCCCCGACGTCCCCGTCAGGCAGGCGAGCTGACCGCACGGCGCCCGCGTCGGCGTCCCACGACCCGGCCCGTCACGACGAAGAGGCCATCTCGGTGAACCGAGATGGCCTCTTCCTTCGGTGGAGCTGAGGGGACTCGAACCCCTGACCCCCTGCATGCCATGCAGGTGCGCTACCAGCTGCGCCACAGCCCCAAAGGCGTCCCGCCCGACGTTTCCGTCCTGCGGAGCGTCGTCAGTCTAGGCGGAACTCGGCCCGGAAATCCAATCCGCGTCGTCGCCCAGGTCGGCCGGTCCCGAGTTCCACTCGTCGAGGGGGTAGTCGGGCCCCGCGTTGTGGGTGACGAGCCGCCAGTCGGGGGTCGCGCCAGCCGTCGTCCGGCTGAGCTGCGACCAGTGGACGTTGTTGAGCCCGGCGATCCCGCGCCAGTACGACGCGTCCTGTCCGAGCAGCGCGGCGACGGCCAGGGAGATGGCGGCGCCGTGCGAGACGACCGCGAGCGTCTGGTCCGGCTCGAGGTCGTCCGCGTACGCACGGATGGCCTCGACCGTGCGTGCGGCGACGGCGGCCTTGGTCTCGGCGCCGATCCCGACCGGCTCCTCGCCACGACGCCAGGCGGCGTACTGCTCGGGCCACCCCTCGACGAGCTCCGCCTGCGTCAGCCCCTCCCACTGCCCGAACCCGCGCTCGCGCAGCCGGGCGTCGAGCACGACGGGCGCGCCCGCGGCGTCGGCGTAGGCCTGGGCGGTCTGCGCGGCGCGCACCAGGTCCGACGCCACGACGAGCGACGCCTTGTGCCGCCGGAACAGCGTCTGCGCGCCACGGCGGGCCTGCCAGCGGCCCACGTCGTCGAGCGCGACGTCCGCGTGGCCCTGGAGGCGTCCGGTGGCGTTCCACTCGGTGCGGCCGTGCCGCACGAGGACGAGAGTGCGCGCGCTCACCGGCGGGTCACTCCGCGTCGGCGCCCGCGACGACGTCCGCGGGGAGCTCGATCACGGGGCAGTCCTTCCAGAGGCGCTCGAGCGCGTAGTACACGCGGTCCTCGGCGTGCTGCACGTGCACGACGACGTCCCCGAAGTCGATGAGGACCCAGCGCCCCTCGCCCTTGCCCTCACGGCGCAGCGGCTTGGCGTCGAGCTTGTGCAGCGCCTCCTCGACCGCGTCGACGATCGCCGCGACCTGGCGCTCGTTCGTCCCCGACGCGATGACGAACACGTCGGTGAGGACGAGCTGCTCGCTCACGTCGAGGGCGATGATCTCCTCGGCCTTGCGGTCGGCGGCGGCGCGGGCGGCGGCCACCGCGAGGTCGACGGCGCGTGCGGATGCGGTCACAGGGTTCCTTCGGGGTGGGGGTGCGCGGAGAGGTGGAGCGAGACGGACGCCGTGGCGCCGGACGCGGTCCTGGGACCGGCGCCGTGGTTCTGCAGCATGAGCTGCCAGATCAGGAGGCCCAGCACGAACGCGACCGCGACGAGGATGAGGTAGTGCAACCACGTGTAGGCGTGGCGCGGAGCCTCGATCTCGTCGTCCTCGTCGTCGTAGCCGTCGACGTCCTCGCCGTACGCGGCGGTCGCGCCGCCGACCGGGAGGGCACCACCGGTCGGGGCGAACCCCACCGGGCCGGCCGCCGACTCGGCGCCGGTCGCACCCCAGGGGGCGACGACGGCCGCGGACGAGTCCTCGGCGTAGCCGGGTGCAGCTGGGTCGGACGCGCCAGGGTCACCGCCCGGGAGCGCGGGTGCCGCCGGCGCCGGGGAGCCCGTCGTCGTGGCCCAGGGCGCGGCCGCGGCGGTTCCCGTCGTCGCACCGAACGGAGAGGTCGCGCCGAAGGCTGCCGTCGCACCGGGCGCCGCCGTCGGACCGGACGCCGCCGGGGCACCGCTCACCGGGGCGCCGCTCGTCGGACCGAACGCGGGCCCGCCGGTCGCGGGCGCGGCCGCCGGGGTCGTGGGCCGCATCGACGTCCGCGTCGGCCCGGCAGGTGCCGGGGCGGCGGGCTGCGGTGCGGCCGCGGGGGCCGGAGCGGCGCTCGTCGGTGCGACCGGCTGCACGGGCATGAGCCGCCCGGTCGCATCGACGGACCGGGTGCTCGCGACCCCGGCGGGCGGCCGGACGACGGGCGCGGGCTGGCCGCTGTCTCGCAGCGACCGCCGCGCGGGCGGCGTGGCGGGAGCGGGAGGCGGCGACCCCGCGGCGGGGCCCCACGGGGCCGTCACGCCGGAGGCCTGGTAGCCGGCGCCCGGCGTCGGGTAGGCCGTCGGCTGCGGGCTCGGCTGCGGCGCCGCCGGGGCGGCAGCGGGACGGGCCGTCGACGCCGGCCGGGGCGCGGGCTGCGCCTGCTGCGCCGCTCGCTCGCGCGCGAGCCGCTCGAGCGTCGCCCGACGTTCCGCGGCGCGCTGCTGCTCGTCTCGCGCGGCCGCGAGCGCCTGCTCGCGCTCACGCACTTCGCGGCGCGTCAGGGGCGCGCCGCCTCCGGGGATGGATCCACCTTGATCGCTCATGCCGCAGGACCTTCGTACAGACCGTATTTGTTGATGTACTGGACGACGCCGTCCGGGACCAGGTACCAGACGGGCAGACCGGACGCGGCACGTTCGCGCACGCCGGTGGAGGAGATGGCCAGGGCCGGGACCTCGAGCATGGTGACGCCGTCCGGCGGCAGCCCCTCGAGCGAGAGCTGGTGCCCGGGCCGGGTCACCGCGACGAAGTGCGCGAGCTCGAAGAGCTGCTCGACGTCCTTCCAGCGCAGGATCTGCTCGATCGCGTCGGCCCCGGTGATGAAGAAGAGCTCCGCGGACGGTCGTTGGGCCTTGAGGTCGCGGAGCGTGTCGATCGTGTAGGTGAGCCCGCCGCGGTCGACGTCGACGCGGCTCACGGTGAAGCGCGGGTTCGACGCGGTCGCGACGACCGTCATGAGGTAGCGGTGCTCGGCGGCCGTGACCCGCTGGTGCTGCTTGAAGGTCGGCTGGCCGGTCGGCACGAACACGACCTCGTCGAGCGCGAACCGGGCCGCGACCTCGCTCGCCGCCACCAGGTGCCCGTGGTGGATCGGGTCGAACGTCCCGCCCATGACGCCCAGGCGGACGGGGGCGTCGCTCATCGGGACCACGGGTGTCGGGACGGTAGCGGCGTCGAGGCGGCTGCTCGCACGCAGCGCTCTCAGTGGTGGCGCGTGCCGACGCTACGGAACGCGAACGTGACCGCCAGGAGCGCCACGAGGACGGCGAGGGCCGTGCCGCCGTACACGTACGGGGAGACCGGGAGCTCGTTGACGACCTTCTCAGCGACCAGAACAGCTGCGGACACGGGTCCTCCTACGCTCTCGCGACGCCGCTGCGTCGCGCCTGACGGTTTGTCCGTCCGCCACCATCCCGGGGCGGGCGTGCTGGCGGGCGGAAACAAGTGTCTCACGTCCGGTGGGGCGGACGACCCACTGCGCCGGGCTGGTTCTCAGGGACGCACGTGGCCGTCCCCGTGGACGACCCACTTGGTGGTCGTGAGCTCCGCGAGGCCCATGGGTCCGCGGGCGTGGAGCTTCTGGGTCGAGATCCCGATCTCGGCCCCGAGGCCGAGCTGGCCGCCGTCCGTGAACCGCGTGGACGCGTTGACCATGATCGCCGCGGAGTCGAGCTCGGCGACGAACCGCTCCGACGACGGCAGGTCCCGGGTGACGATCGCCTCGGTGTGCCCGGACGTCCAGGTGCGGATGTGGTCGAGCGCGGCGTCGAGGTCCGGCACGACGCGCACGGCGATCTCGAGGGCGAGGTACTCGGTGGCCCAGTCCTCGTCGGTCGCGGGCAGCACCTCGACGCCCTCGGGCGCCAGCCGCGCCGTCTCCGCGTCCCCGTGCACGACGACGCCCGCCCCGGCGAGCGCCGCGAGCGCGGCCGGGAGGAACGTGGGTGCGGCATCCGCGTGCACGAGCAGGGTCTCGGCCGCGTTGCACACCCCGACGCGCTGGGTCTTGGAGTTGAGCAGGATCTCGAGGGCCATGGCCTCGTCGGCGCCGGCGTCGACGTAGACGTGGCAGTTGCCGACGCCGGTCTCGATCACGGGAACGGTCGACTCGCGGACCACGGTCTGGATGAGGTCCGCGCCCCCGCGCGGGACGAGCACGTCGACGAGCCCGCGCGCGTGCATGAGGGCGACGCCGCCCGGGCGCCCGTGCTGGTCGACGGACTGCACGAGGTCCGCCGGCAGCCCGACGCCCTCGAGAGCGCGGCCGAGCACGTCCACGATCACCCGGTTGGACTCCGCCGCGGCGGAGCCCCCGCGCAGGACGACGGCGTTCCCGCTCTTGAGCGCGAGGCCCGCCGCGTCGACGGTCACGTTGGGCCGCGCCTCGTAGATCATCCCGACGACACCCATCGGCACGCGCACCTGCCGCAGTCGCAGGCCGTTGGGCAGCGTCTGCCCGCGCACGACCTCGCCGACCGGGTCGGGCAGGCCCGCGAGCTCGCGCAGCGCGTCGGCGATGCCCACGATGCGGTCGGACGTGAGGGCCAGCCGGTCCAGGAGACCGTCGGGCAGCCCGTTGGCCCGGCCCCGCTCGAGATCGAGCGCGTTGGCCGTGACGATCTCGTCGGTGGCCGCGACCAGCGCGTCGGCGAGCGCCTCGAGAGCGGCGTCCTTGGTCGCGCGGCTCGCGGTCGCGAGCGCCCGCGACGCGACCTTCGCGCGGCCCGCGACCGCGCGCACCGCCTCCTCGACGTCGACGGCAGGCGCTCCCCCGGGCGCCGAGGGCGCGGTCGAGGGGGCGTGGGTCTGCGTGTCGTGGGCGAGGGTCGACATGTCCCCAGCCTACGGGCGGGAGGCGACGCCCGGGGGCGCGGGTGTCAGCACGCGAGACGCCTCCGCTCCGGCGGCGCTCGCCGCGTTCCGGCGACGGCGCCTCACGCGCGGGCGTAGCGCAGCAGGGCCACCCCGCACGCGAAGGTCTGCGACCCGATCAGCCGGAGGGCGGGGATCCGCGTCCCGTCGGGGAAGAGGCGCCGCCCGCGTCCCTGGACGACCGGGTAGACGAAGAACCGGTACTCGTCGACGAGGTCGGCGGCGACGAGCGCGTGGCACAGCGTGATGCTGCCCGTCACGACGACGTCCTGACCCGGGGCGTCCTTGAGGGCCCGGACCTCCTCGACGGGGTCGCCGCCGAGCACGGTCGTGTGCTCCCAACCGGGTTCGGTGAGCGTCGACGACACGACGTACTTCGCGACCTGGTCGAGGTACGCACCGATCCCGGTGGCGTCGTCGTCGCGGTGGCGCCAGTAGCCGCGGAAGTCCTCGAACGTCTGCCGTCCGACGAGCATGGCGTCGGCCGTCTCGTCCTGGCGTCGGAGCTCGGCCAGCAGGTCGGCCTGGTCCGCCTGGGCGGTGGGCTCGAACCAGTCGTCGAGCATCTCGACCGCGCCGTCGAGCGTGAGGTTCTGGGTGATCACGAGCGAGCGCACGCTGCGCCTCCGGTCGGGTCGGGGAAGGGGTCACCGGGTAGACCATCACCGCGCGCCGGACTCATCGCGCGGCCCGTCGCATCGGGCCGCGCCTCAGGAGGCCGAGCGCCGCCCGCGCACGAGGACGAGGTCGTCGCGGTGGACGAGCTCGCGGTCGTACCCCTCGCCGAGGTCGGCGCGCAGGTCGTGGGTCGAGCGACCGAGCAGCTGCGGGAGCTCCGCCGCGTCGAACGCGACGATCCCCCGCGCGACGACGCGTCCCTCCTCGCTGACGAGGTCGACGACGTCGCCCGTGTCGAACTCCCCCTCGACGCTGACGACGCCCGCGGGCAGCAGCGACGCCCGGCCGCCCTGCACCGCGCGCACCGCTCCGGCGTCGAGCACGAGACGCCCCTGGGAGCGCGCGGCGTACCCGATCCACAGGCGGCGCCGGCTCGACCGCTTGCCCGTGATCGCGAAGAACGTGCCGACGTCCTCGCCCGCGAGCGCCGCGGCGACCTGGTCGGACCGCGCGAGCACGGCGGCGACACCCGAGGCGGACGCGATCCGTACGGCGTCGAGCTTGGTGATCATGCCGCCGGTCCCCACGGACGACCCGCGGCCCGTGACCTCGACGCCCTCGAGGTCGGCGGTCGAGCGCACCTCGCGGATGCGGTGGGCACCGGGCTGGCTCGGCGGCGCGTCGTAGAGGCCGTCGACGTCGGTCAGCAGGACCATGCCGTCGGCCCGGACGAGGTGGGAGACGAGCGCGGCGAGGCGGTCGTTGTCGCCGAAGCGGATCTCGTGCGTCGCGACGGTGTCGTTCTCGTTGACGATCGGCACGACGCCGAGGTCGAGCAGCGTCTCGAGGGTGCGCTGCGCGTTGCGGTAGTGGCCCCGGCGCACGGTGTCCTCGACGGTCAGCAGCACCTGGCCGACGCGCAGCCCGTGGGCGCCGAACGCCTGCGCGTACCGCGCGACGAGCAAGCCTTGCCCGACGCTCGCGGCGGCCTGGGCGGTCGCGAGGTCCTTGGGCCGGCCCGTCAGTCCGAGGGGGCCGACGCCGGCCGCGATCGCACCCGAGGTCACGAGCACGACCTGCTTGCCCTCGGCGCGGCGGGCGGCGAGCACGTCGACGAGCCGGTGGAGGGCGTCGACGTCGAGCAGGCCGTCGGCGCCCGTGAGCGACGACGAGCCGATCTTCACGACGATCCGCTCCGCGACGGCGACGTCGGCGCGCGAGCCCGTCCCGACGACGGGCGTGACCGCCGCGGGCGTCATGCCCGGTCGTCCTCGGCGTCGTCAGCAGAGGAGGCCCGGGCCTCGTCGGCCGGGTCGGACCAGTGGCCCGAGGACCGCTCGGTCCACAGCTCGTCGCGTGCGGCCGCCTTGGCGTCCATGCGGTCGTGGTACTCGGCGCGCTTCTCCTTGCGCGACGGCCGCAGCCGGTCGTCGAGGCGCAGGTCCGTGCCGCGCGGACCGCCGAGCAGCTCGGAGCCCGTGAGCAGCGTGGGCTCCCAGTCGAAGACCACGGCGCCCTTGCCCGAGCCGATGCGCACCTCGTCTCCCGCGACGGCGCCGGTCGCGAAGAGCTTCTCCTCGACGCCGAGGCGCGCGAGCCGGTCCGCGAGGTAGCCGACGGCCTCGTCGTTGTTGAAGTCCGTCTGCCGCACCCAGCGCTCGGGCTTGGCACCCAGCACCTCGAAGTAGACGCCGTCGGCGTCCTGGCGGCGCGTGACGGTGAAGCCCGCCTCGTCGACGGCCTTGGGCCGCAGGACGATGCGTGCGGGCTCGGGTGCGGGTGCCTCCGCGCGGGCCTTGTCGACGATCTCCGCGAGCGCGAACGTCAGCGGGCGCAGGCCCTCGTGGCTCGCGGTCGAGACCTCGAACACGGGGAGCCCGCGGTCCTCGAGCTCGGACCGGACGAAGTCGGCGAGCTCGCGCGCCTCGGGCACGTCGATCTTGTTGAGCACGACGACGCGCGGGCGCTCCATGAGCGGCACGCGGCCGCCGGCGACGCCCGCCTCCTCGTCGAGGTCCCCCGCGTAGGCGGCGAGCTCGCTCTCGATGACGTCGAGGTCGCTGACCGGGTCGCGGCCGGGCTCGAGCGTCGCGCAGTCGAGGACGTGCACGATCACGGCGCACCGTTCGATGTGGCGCAGGAACTCCAGGCCCAGACCCTTGCCCTGGCTTGCCCCGGGGATCAGGCCCGGGACGTCGGCGACGGTGAAGCGTCCCTCGCCCGCCTGCACGACGCCGAGGTTCGGCACGAGCGTGGTGAAGGGGTAGTCGGCGATCTTGGGGCGCGCGGCGGAGATCGCGGCCACGAGGCTCGACTTGCCGGCGCTCGGGTATCCGACGAGGGCGACGTCGGCGATGGTCTTGAGCTCGAGCACGACGTCGCGCTCGTCGCCGGGCTCGCCGAGGAGCGCGAAGCCGGGCGCCTTGCGGCGCTGGCTCGCGAGCGCGGCGTTGCCGAGCCCGCCGCGGCCGCCCTCGGCCACGACGAACTCCGCGCCCGTCCCGACGAGGTCGGCGAGGAGCTCGCCGTCGGTCGTCGTCACGACGGTGCCGTCGGGGACGCCGAGGACGAGGTCGCCGCCGGTCGCGCCGGCGCGGTGGTCGCCCATCCCCTGCGTGCCGGACGTGGCCCGGCGCAGCGGCCGGTGGTGGTAGTCGAGGAGCGTCGTCGTCTGCGCGTCGACGCGGAGGATCACCGACCCGCCGTTGCCACCGTTCCCGCCGTCGGGGCCGCCGAGCGGCTTGAACTTCTCCCGGTGGACGGACGCGCAGCCGTTGCCGCCGTCACCGCCGTGGGCGTGCAGCACCACACGATCGACGAACGTCGCCATGGGGAAGATCCTCTCGAGCAGGGGGAAGAAACGAACCGAGGGGCGCACCGCCGAAACGGTGCGCCCCTCGGGTCAAGCCGGCTGGTCGGCCCGATCAGGCCTCGGCCGGGACGATGTCGATGACCTTGCGGTCACGGCGCGTGCCGAACTGGACGGCGCCCGCGGTCAGCGCGAACAGCGTGTCGTCGCCGCCACGGCCGACGTTGTTGCCGGGGTGGAAGTGCGTGCCGCGCTGGCGCACGATGATCTCGCCCGCCTTGACCTGCTCGCCGCCGAAGCGCTTCACGCCGAGGCGCTGGGCGTTGGAGTCACGACCGTTGCGCGAGGAGCTCGCGCCCTTCTTGTGTGCCATGTCTGATGACCTGCTCTCGTACCGAGGGAGAAGTGGGAGGAGTGAGACCCCGTCGCGGTGCGACGGGAGGGACTCACTTGATGCCGGTGACCTTGAGGCGGGTCAGCTGCTGGCGGTGACCCTGGCGACGGCGGTAGCCCGTCTTGTTCTTGTAACGGAGGATCGCGATCTTCGGACCCTTCTCGTCCCGAACGACCTCGGCGGTGACCTTGACCTTCGCGAGCTTCGCCGCGTCGGTGGTGACCTTCTCCCCGTCGACGAGCAGGAGCGCAGGAAGCTCGACCGAGTCGCCGACCCCTGCGGAAAGGCGGTCCACGACGACGACGTCGCCGACCGCGACCTTCTCCTGGCGGCCGCCAGCCTTCACGATCGCGTACACCACGTTGCTGCTCATCTCTACTCGTCTGGGCGTGCTCGTCATGGTCGATCGTCTTGGAGACTGCGACACGCCGCGGCGTGCGAGTGCGACCGCCCCATGGGCACACGGGACCAGCGCGTATGACACGCGCCGACGATCAAGGATACGGGCCACGCCCCGCCCGGGTCAAACCGCCCCAGGTCAGGGGCTACTCGAGCACGAACGAGACCTCGAGCACGACCTGCCACGCCACGATACGCCCGTCCTCGACCTTGACCTTCTGCTCCTTCACCCAGGCGCCCGACACGTTGCGGAGCGTCTGCGCGGCGCGCTCGACGCCGGTCCGGACCGCGTCGTCGAAGCTCGTGTCCGACCGCGCCGAGATGTGGGTGATGCGTGCGACCGATGCGCTCATGGTGCCCTCCTCGTCGAACTCCGTCCCGACCAGCCTCCGTCGGGCTGACCCGCTCCGCACCCGGGGCGCCGCACGCGCGGAGGCCGCGTTAGCGTCGGGAGGATGAGGGCACGGCCGACGAGGCCCACGGGGGCGGGCACGCTCGACGACGCGGTGACCGACGCGCTCCGGGCGGTCCCACGGCGCGACTTCCTGCCCGCCACCGTCCGCGGGCGCGCCGACGACGACGTCGCGCTCCCCCTCGGTCACGGGCAGACCGGCTCCCAGCCCAGCACCGTCGCCGCGATGCTGCGGCTGCTCGACGTCCGGCCCGGGCAGCACGTGCTCGACGTCGGGTCGGGCTCGGGCTGGACGACCGCGCTGCTCGCCCACCTCGTCGGGCCGGGTGGCGAGGTGCTCGGTCTCGAGCTCGAGCCGTCGCTCGTCGCGTTCGGTCGGTCGAACCTCGACGCGCGCCACGCGCCCTGGGCACGTGTCGAGGCGGCCGACCCGCGGCACCTGGGCCGCGCCCGCCCGGGCGGGTGGGACCGGATCCTCGCCTCGGCCTCCCCCGACGAGCTGCCGCGGGCCCTCGTGCACCAGCTCGCGCCGGGCGGCCGGCTCGTGGTCCCGGTGCGCACGACCATGGTCCTCGTCCAGGTGGACGCCGCGGGCCGCGCGCACGCGAGCGAGCACGGGTCGTACGTGTTCGTCCCGCTGCGCGGCCCCCTCGACTGACACCCTCCGGCCGGCCTCCACGCGATCGCGGGGCCGCGGCTCACTTCCCCACGGTCACGCTCCACGTCGCCGTCGAGCCCGCCACGTCGTCGTCGCCGAGGTACGTGACCGTGAGCTCGTGCACACCGCGGTCGAGCATGCCGGTCGGGACGACGACGCGGGCACGCGCCACCCCGGGGACGTCGCCGTCGGGGTCGACCGTGCCGGCCGCCAGGAGCGCGTGGCCCTCGGTCACCCGGACGCGGCCCGTCGCCGCCGTCCCCGACGCGAACACCAGGACGTCGAGCGGCACCTGCGCGTGCGGCACGACCTGCTGCGGACCCGAGGCCACGGTGACCGCCGAGGCGGCCTCGCCCACGGTGATCGTGTAGCGCGCCCGGACGGGCGTGCCGACCCCGTTCCTTGCCGTGATCGTGACGTCGCTACGGCCCGCCGTCGTCGGCGTGCCCCGGACCTTGCCGGTGCCCCGGTCCAGGCTCAGGCCCTTCGGGAGCGCGCCCGCCGTGACGGCGAACCGCGGTGCGGGGAATCCGGCCGCACGGAACCGGAACGCGTACGCCGCCCCGACCACGCCGGGTCGGGGCGCGCCCGACGTGAGCACGGGCGCGCGGACCACCCGCAGCGCGACCGTCCGGTCGTCGTGCCCGACGGCGTTGCTCGCCCGCACGGTGAAGGTCGACCTGCCGCTCGACGTCGGGGTCCCGGCGAGGACGCCCGTCGCGGGGTCGAGCTCGAGCCCCGCCGGGAGCGTCCCGTCGGACACCGCAAACGTGGGCGCCGGGAAGCCTGTCGCGGAGAAGGTCGCTCGGTAGGCGCGGCCGGTGCGGGCGTCGTCGGGCGCGCCGGACGTGAGCCGAGGGGCGCTGCTCGCCGTGAGCGTGGCCAGCGGGATCGAGTCGGCGATCGCCGTCTGACCCGCGATGTTCGCGTGGATCCCGTCCCCGTTGTCGTAGGCCGGGTTGATGGCGTTCGGGTTCGCCGGGTCCTTGAGCACCGCGTCGAAGTCGAGGACGCCGTCGCACGTGCCCGAGCAGTTCCCGCCCGCGCGGACGAACGCGTTGACCGTCGCGCGGAACGCGTTCTGGGTCGCGGTGTAGCCCGGCCGGGGCGTGATCGGCGTGACGTAGACCTTGATCCCGGCCGCGTGCAGACGGGAGAACGTCTCGTGGTAGGCCGCGAGGATCGTGTCGGCGCTGCAGCCGTCGGCGAGGTCGTTGGTGCCGTAGTAGTAGAGGACCGCGGACACGCCGTGGAGCGCGAGCACGTCGCGGTCGAGGCGTGAGACGCCGTCGATGCCGCCGGCCTGGCACGCGGCCGACGCGGTGGTGCCCGAGATCCCCTCGTTGACGACGGCGAGCTGCTGGTCCGCCGGGAGCTCGGACACCACGCGCCGAGCGAGCGTGTCGGTCCAGCGCTGGTACGGGTCGGGCTTCGGGCAACCGGCGCCGCAGTTGTCGCCGCCGACGCCGTCGACGACCGAGCTGCCGTACGCGACGACGGTCCCCGCCAGCGCCGGGTTCTCGACGTCCACCGCGCTGACGAGGTACGTCCAGCCGTGCATGTCGGGGAAGCCCGCGCCGGAGGTGTCGGCGGTCGTGTCGCCGCCGCCCTCCGCCGAGAAGTAGTTGGTCCGCCCTGCCAGGTCGTGGAGCACCAGGACGCTGGCCTCCTTGAAGTAGAAGCTGACGTCGAGGTCGTCCTGCGCCTTCGTCGCGAGCTCGACCGGATCGCTCCACACCTGGCCGCCGGCAGGGATCGTCACCGTGCTCGACCCGCCGAAGGTGACCGTCCGCAGCGTGCCCGGACGGACCGTCGCACCGCCGGCGCTCAACCCCACCGTCGTCGTGTCGACGGTCAGCGGCTTGGTGCCGAACTGGTTCTGCAGCCTGAGGCGCACGGACGGGCCGCCCTGGGTCAGCCGGGTGAGGATGCGCATCGAGCGGTTCTTGAAGGTATCCGCGCTGAGGCCCGAGACCCGCTGCTGCGACTGCGTCCAGGACGTGCGCCACCCGCCGTCGGCCGTGACGTTGGTCGACGCGACCGCTGGTACCGGCGCCGCCGCGTCGGCTGTGGCGACCGTCGTCGCGCCGACCGCGCCGCCGACGCCCGTGAGCGCGGCCGCCGTCCCCAGCGCCACGAGAGCGCGTCCGAACCGTCGAAACCTCATCGTTCCACCCCTCGTCTGCGTGCCGGCACGTCGGCGTGCCGGGTCTCGTCGTCGAGCCCGCTGCTCTCGCACAGGCAGCAGCGCATCGAACGTAGCAGTGTGAGACACCGTTGTCAGGACGACCGAGGCCGCCGCCCTCACGCGGAGGACGGCGGCCCCGAGCTGCGTCGGCGTGCGCTACGACGTCGTGACGCTCGTCGGCGTCCAGCGCACCTGCGTCGTCCCGGCGTGCACCGTGACCGTGTGGTGCCCGCCACCGGGCAGGTCGACGGAGACCGTCAGGGGCGCGTCCGTGGTGACGGTCAGGCCGCCCGTCTCCGCGATGACCACGTCGCGCGCGACGGCCCGCCCGCCCGTCATCGTGACGACGGTCGCGCCGTCACGCCGGAGCGTGGTCTTCTTGGGGCCGGCGGTGACCGACCAGAGGTGGCCCTTGAGCGGCACGTCCGACACCGTGTTGGTGCCGTGGAGCCCCGCGGACCCGAACCGGAACCCGTCGGCCTCACCCCACGGCTCGTCGCCGATGAGCTCGGACGTGCTCATGAGCGGCATGAGGTTCGACCACGAGTACGTGTGGAACGCCGTCGTCGTCGCGGCGGAGTTGAACACCTGGCCGGGCTCGGAGTCCCAGTACTCCGGGAACCAGCCGAGGTCCTTCCACGTGGTGAGCCACAGCGCGGTGGACTTGTCCGCGAGCTCGGCCGCGGCGTCGTCGAGGCCGTACCGCTTGAGCCCGTCGTAGACCGTGGCGTTCATGGGCGGCCAGACGGCGCCCTGCCACTCCTCGCACGCGTCCTCCTCGCCCGGTGACTGGTAGTACCTGTAGGAGCTCGTCGACGGGTTCGTGTGGCCGGCGGCGCAGTACGCCGGGTCGTTCCGGGCCACGCTCGGGATGACGTAGTCACCGCCGAACTCCGCCGGGTTCTCCAGGTGGTCGCGGACCATGCTCGCGGCGCGCTCGGGCGTCGCGAGCCCGCCGAACAGCGGGTAGAAGACCGTCGGCGTGACCGTGGGCTCCCACGAGCCGTCGAGGTACCGGTTGAGGTCCATGCCCCGCTCGCTGTTCCACAGCCGGGCGTTCATCCGGTCGTAGAGCTTCTCGTGCAGCGCGGTGTACTGCGCCTGCCCGGCGTCGTCGCCGAGCACCTGCGCCATGCGCGCGAGGGTGTCCGCCAGCAGCCCGTAGTAGGAGTTGAGCGCGACGTCCGTCATGTTCGTGTTCTCGCGCGTCGGGTCGGAGCCGCCGACCTTGTCGATCTCCTGGTAGTTCCAGTACTGCGGGCTGTCGTCCAGGCCGAGGTGGTTGCCGCGCCCGCCCTGGCGCTCGCCCGCCCACGGGCTCTCGAGGAGGCCGTCGCCGTCGGTGTCGAACTCGGGCATCCGGGCGATGTACTTCGCCATGACCGGGTAAACGAGCTTCAGGATGCTCGTGTCGTCCGTGCGCGTGTACGCGCGCCAGGCGGCGTACGCGTGCATCGGGCCCGCGTTGAGCTGGTCGTAGCGCGGTCCGCCGTGGTCGTAGAAGTCACGGATGTGGTCGAGCGCCGTCGCCGGGTCGACCGACAGCTCGGTGATCGCGTCCCAGCCGGAGTCCCACCCGAGGAAGATGTCGTCCCCGCCCCCGCCCCAGCCCCACATGACGAACGAGCGGTCGTACTTCTCGTCCCAGTTGTCGTTGAGGGCCATGGCGTCGCGCATGTACGTCGCGGCCTGGCCCGTCGGACCCTGGCCGTGGATCGTGCCGTCGTCCGCGGCGGTGCGCGCGTGGTCGAGGACCTTCGTCACGGCGCCGGTGCTCATGCGCGCGGGCGTGAGCGCCGCCGTCGACGTCTGCGCGTGGAAGGCGACGGTCTCGCCCCGGGCCAGCGTGTACTTCTGCGCGACGACGCCGTCACCGGCCTGGGCCGCCTTGCCGACGAGGCCCTTGTTCATCTCCGCGACCGATGCGTAGGTGGCCACGCTGTCGGGCGTGCGCGTCGAGTCGAGGCGGAAGTTGCCCGTGACCGTCGCGTCCCGCACGCCCGCCGACGTCGCGACGATGCCCGTCGCTCCGTCCTGGGTGTACGTGCTCGGCTCCGACCACGGGGCGCTCGCCTGGAGGTACACGGTCGTGTCGTCGGTCAGCGCCGTGGCGGACCCGACGATCTCGCCGGCGCCCGTGACCGAGTACCGGATCCGGATCTCGCGGGCGTTCTTCTGGATCGCCTCGTACGCCGCCTCCTGCTTGGGCAGCTCCGTGGTCGCCTTGGCGACCTCCGCCGCCGTCCAGTCCTCCGGGTGGGCGAGCATCGCCTTCAGCGCGCCGATCGACTCGGCCGTGACCGAGCCGTCGTCGGTGCTCACGTCGATCTCGTAGTACGAGCCGTCCGGGGTGACCGGCCCGATCCGCTTGATGTACGGGACCATGTTGTCGTCGATGACCTTGCCCGCGGGCGAGACCATGTCGAACGCCAGCGAGAAGCGGGTCTGCCCCTCGCCGACGAGCAGGGCGCCGTCGAACTCCTGCTCCTTGAAGCCGGGCCGCGCGAACGGCACAGCGAGCTGGTCGAGCGACGGCGCGGCGGTGCTGCCGCCCGTCGGTGAGCCTGTGGCCTCGGCCGCGGTGGTCGCGGCCCCGGCGCACAGGAGCGCGGCGGCGACGACCGCCGCGCTCGCTCTGCGTCCTGGTTGCAGGTTCATCGTGGATGTCCTCCCTGGGTTGTGGTGGTGGTCCGGGGTGCCGGGCCCGCTCAGCGGACCTTCGGCACCCGGCCCGCCGCGAGCGCCTGCACCTGCGCGGCGGTGAGGGCGCGCCCGAAGACCCGAAGGTCGTCGACCGCGCCGGTCAGGAACGGGTGCCGCTTGTCGTGCGACCGCCCGAGGTAGTTGTGCTGTGTCGCCCCGACGAGGAGGGGCGACATCGTCAGCGTGGGGTTCTGCCCCCGCAGCACGCCGTCGAGGTAGAACCGTCCGCCGTCGGCGCCGAGCGTGACCGCGAGGTGGGTCCACGCTCCGGTCGGGAACGGGATGTCGGCGTCGACGACATCCTCGGCCTCCATGCCGGAGAGCTTGAGGGCGCACCGCGCCTTGTTGGTGCCGGTGCGGACGTTGACGAAGAAGTAGCTGTTGAGGTTGAAGCTGAAGTTGAAGACGTGCGTGTTGTTGACCAGCTGGTCGACGCGCGCCCACACGGACACCGTCAGCTGGTCGAGGCCGGCCGGGATCCCGCCGGGCAGCAGCACGTGCGCGCCCTTGCCGTCGAGCGCGACCGCACGACCGTCGTCGCGGGCCTCGCGGACGGCGCCGTCCACGAGCTGCGCCGGCGCGAACCGGCCGCTCGCGTCGGTCGCCGGACCGTCGGCCTCGTCGAACCCGTACGCCGCGACGATCGCCGGCCCTCGCTTCGCGGGCGGCACGGCCCAGTAGACGTTGTAGTGCTCGTGCTGGACGTCGAGGAACGGCGCCAGCGCGACCGTCCGGTCACCGACGGCGAGGCTCCACTCGTGGGCGCCCGTCCGGCGCAGGGTGCCGGCGTCGACGACGGGGATGGTGGGGGTCGGGGTCGAGCCCATCCGCCCGGCGAGCACGAGCGGCCCGTACGCGACCGCCTTCACCGCGGGGTTGTCCGGGGCTTCGAGCCAGGCGAGGTCCAGCGGCAGGTCGAGGTCGACGACGTCGCCCCGGCGCCACGTGCGGTCGAGCGTCAGGTAGGTGCCGCCGTCGGAGCGGGTCGCGGCGCGGCCGTTGACGCGTGCCACCGCGGCGTTGCGGCCACGGACCCACGACGGGATGCGCAGCTTAAGCGCGAACGTCCCGGAACCGCCGGTCACCGTGATCCGGACCCGGCCGTCGTAGGGGTAGCCGGTCTCGAGCCGCAGCCCGACGCCCCGCTCACGCCAGCGCAGCTCCGAAGGGATGTACAGGTTGACCCACAGCGCGTCCGACCCCGTGAACCAGATGCTGTCGGCGAACTTCGTGTGCGTCTCCATGCCGGTGCCGTGGTCGCACGAGAAGTTGTCGTCGTCGCTGCTGTAGGAGCCGGGCGCGGCGCCGAGGCCGTCCTTGACCTTGCGGCTCGCCGTCGACGACAGGCCCGTGTAGTAGGTGACGAAGCCGTGCTCGGAGTCCGGTTCCTGCTCCCCCAGCATCTGGTTGAGGAGAGTCCACTCGACGTAGTCCATGTAGTCGGACCGGCTCGGGTCCTGGAGGAAGAGCCGCCGCGAGAGCTTGATCATGTTGTAGCTGTTGCAGTTCTCGCACGAGTTCTCGCCGAGGAAGCTCGCGACCTGGTCGGGGTCGCCGAAGAACTCGGCGTTGCTGTTCCCCCCCGATGACCGTCGTGTGGTGGTGCACCACGTGCTCCCAGAACGAGGTGGCGATCGTCCGGTAGCGCTGCTCGCCGGTCGCCTCGTACTCCGCGGCCGCCCCGATCGCCTTGGGGATGTCGGTGTTCGCGTGGCGCCCCGAGAGCGCGTCGGTCCGCGCGGCCAGCGGGTCGTAGAAGACCGCCTCGTCGAACAGCCGCGCGAGGCGCAGGTGCTCCGGGTCCCTCGTGACGGCGTGGAGGTTCACCAGGGCCTCGCCCATGCCGCCGAACTCGATCTTGAGCAACTTCTGCCGCTGGTCCTCGGCCAGCGGTGTGAGGCGCGCGTCCACCCAGGAGGCAATGCCCTTCGCGACGTCGAGCGCCCGCGGCGTGCCGAGCAGCACGTGCTGGTCGAGCAGGCCCGCGAGGATCTTGTGGATCGTGTAGTAGGGCGCCCAGATGTTCTTGCCGTTCTCGATGTCGGCGAACGCCTGTTCCGGGAACGCCGAGAGGTAGCCGGCCGTGTACCCGGCCGCGGGGCTCGCCGCCTGGCACCGCGCGAGCTCCGCGACGAGGAAGGCTCCCTTGGCGGCGAGCTCGTCGTCGTGCAGGTTCGCGGCGGCGAACGCGAGCCCCGAGAGCAGGTGCCCGGTCGAGTGACCGCGGAGCTGGACGTCGGGCGCCTCCCAGCCGCCGAGCGGCGCGGCGGTCGAGGGCAGACCGACGTTGAGCCGGAACGTGTGCAGCATGCGGTCCGGGTCGACGTAGCGCAGGTAGGCCGTGGTGCGTCGCATGTTCTGCCGGTAGCGGCTGTCGAGCAACGTCACGTCGCCGAGGGGCACGGCGGCCAGGGCCGCCCGCGCCGGCCTCGCGCCCGACGACGTCGCCGGGCCTGGGGCGCCGCGGGTCGCGGCCGCCGCGGAGGCAGCGGGGAGGCCGAACGACGCGGCGACGAGGCCGGCGACCTGCAGCACCTGCCGCCTGCCGGGAAGGGATCGATCAGGGACGACGCCGTGCACGGTGAGCTCCTTCGTTCGAGGGACCGGCTCCTGGCGGGCCGGGTATGCGGTGGGGTTCAGGTCGCCTCGCGGTCGGCGGCGACGGGCTGCGGTGCGGTGCGCGGAGCCGAGGTGGTCTCGGCCGCGCGCGGCTCGGGTGCGAGGGGCTCGACCTCCGCGGCGGGCGGCGCGACGGGCGGCGGGGCGGCCGAGGGTCCGTCCTGCGCCGCAGCGCCCGCACGGCCGAAGACGTCGCGGAAGGTCGGCACCAGAGGGCCGTCGTCGATCAGGGCCTCACGTACGATGCGCCGCGGGTCGTACTGCCGCGGGTCGAGCTTCGACCACTCGATGTCGGCCGCCTCGGCACCCAGCTGCTCGGCGACGCGCTCCCGCGTGTCGAGGGCGAGCCCGCGGACCCGCCTCGCGAGCCGTCCCAGCTGTGCCGCGTACTGGGGCATCTTCTCGGGGCCGATGAGCACGACGGCGAGCACGACGATGACGACGAGCTCGCCCGGGTTGATGTCGAACATGGGGTCCTCGCAGGTGGCTGGGAGTCGGAGGGCACGCCGCGGCTCGTCACGGGACCGTCACCCGCTCGCGTCCGCGCGACGGTCGTGCCACACGGCGAGGCCGAGCGCGCCCGCGTAGAGGGCGCAGATCGGCAGCGCGACGACGAGCATGGTGAGCGCGTCGGGCGTCGGCGTCATGACGGCCGCGAAGACGAACGCGACGAGCACGGCCACGCGCCAGCCCTTGGCGAGCGCCTCGTGGCGGACGATCCCCGCGAGGTTGAGCCCGGTGAGGACCGCCGGCGACACGAAGGCGATCCCGAACGCGAGGACGAGCCGCATCACGAACGTCAGATAGCCGTGGGCGTCCGTGTAGTTGGCCGCGTCCTCGGGGACGAAGCCGGCGAGGAGGCTCACCGCGTGCGGCAGCACCCACCAGGCGAGGCCCGCGCCGCCCAGGAAGAGCGGCACCGCGGCTCCCAGGAACCCGACGGCGTAGCGGCGCTCCCGCGACGTGAGGCCCGGCGTGGTGAACGCCCACAGCTGGTAGAGCCACCAGGGGCAGGTCACGAGCACGCCGAGGAACAGCGCGACCTTGACCTTCATGTCGAGCGCGGAGGCGAGCCCCGTGTAGTTGAGGGTGACCGTCCTGCCCTCGTGGGCTGAGGCGACCCGCAGCGGGACCTGCAGTGCAGCGAGCAGCGGCTCGTACAGGAACCACCCGAGCACCAGGCCCACCGCGAGGCCGAGGACGACGAGGAACAGCCGCCTGCGTGCCTCGCGCAGGTGCTCGCGCAACGGCATGCGTCCCTCGGCCTTCGCGGCGCGCGTCGCCTCGGTGTGCGCCGGCACGCCCTACCCCCGGAGCGTGTTGGCGTCGTCCGGGTGCGGGAGCGGGTCCGCGGGTCCGTGGCCCAGGTGGGGCGCCGCGGCAGGCCCAGGCGCGGATGCCGGCCCGTCGGCGACGCGTGCGGTCGCGGTGGCCGCGCCGGTCGGGGCGCCCGTGCTCCCGGCGGCGGCGGGCTCGGCCGCGGACGTCGTCGCCCCGCCCTTGCCGTCGTCGGTGAGCTCCTTCACCTCGTCCTTGAAGACCTTGAGCGACTGCCCGACGCTGCGCGCCAGGTCAGGGAGCCGGCGCGCGCCGAACAGCAGCACGATCACGACCAGCAGCAGAATGATGTGGATGGGCCGGAGGGCACCCATGGCAGTCTCCTCTTCCGTGCTCGCCGACCGACGGGGCGTCGTCGCCCCGGGACCGGTCGGGCGGTTCGATGGGGGGTCGGGCCGGGGCGCGGGCGTCCGGCGGACGTCCCGCACCCCGGTCCGTGGTGCGGTCCGGTCAGGAGATCCGCGACCGGGCGGCCGCGACCTGCACGCGCTGGCCGTCGCTCTTGCTCAGCAGCCCGTCGTCGACGAACCGGGACACGGTGTGCGCGACCTTCGAGACGAAGGCGCCGTGGTTCTCGAAGCCGCCGTCGCCCCAGACCACGTCGAGGAACGACGTGCCGTTCTCCCGCGTGACGTTCGCGACGCCCGTGTCCACGCCGGCGAACACGATGCTCGGCTCGTCTCGCTTGACGTACATGTGGTAGGTCGTGTTGTCGCCCGACCACGCCGGCTCGAACGTCAGGTCGCCCAGCTGGAAGTAGCCGTCGCCGGTGCCCGTGAACGCTGAGTCGACGGTGCCGTCCAGCGCCATGTGCGCGTAGAGCGACAGCGTGAGGTACTCGGTCGACGAGCTGCGGGCCAGCAGGACGGTCGGGCCCCACTCGATGCTCTGGACCGTCGGGTCGTCGATCGTCGGGACGGCCCGGATGCCGAGCGGCATCGAGACGTCGACGACGTCGCCGCTCGTCCAGTCGCGGTCGAGGCTGACGTACCGGCCCGGGAGAGCCTTGAGGTTCTGGCGCTTGCCGTTGACACGCACCTCGTAGCCCTTCCGGGTCCACCCCGGCACCCGCAGGCGCAGGTCGAGCCTGCCGGTCCCGTTGACGGTCAGCCTCGTGGCACCGACGCGCGGGTACGCGGTCTCCTGGACGATCCGGAAGCCCTTCTCCACCCAGTCGAGCGTGGAGGCCAGGTACAGGTTGACGTAGAGGACGTTGCCGTCGGACGACCGGAAGTAGATCGAGTCCCGGTACTTGGCGTGGTTCTCGAGACCCGTGCCGCCGCAGCAGGTGCCCATGTTCCCGTACTCGCGGGTGGTCCCCGGGTTGACGCCGTACATGTAGGTCACGTTGGGGCTGGTCGCCGACTCGACGCTGCGCTTCGAGCCGATGATGTGGTTCATCACGCCACGCTCGTAGAACTCCATGTACTGGGGGTCGAGCGTGTGGAAGTACAGGAGGCGCGCGACCTTGAGCATGTTGTAGGTGCCGCAGGTCTCGGCGTTCCGGGGGCCGATGTCCCCGGCGACCGTGTGCGCGGGACCGAACATCTCGCCCTGACCGTGCCCTCCGTGGGCGAACGTACGGCCCGGGACGACCATGCCGAAGAAGCCCTTGACGGCGTCGAGGTAGTGCGTGTCGCCGGTGAGGTCGTACATCTTGGCGTAGCCGGAGAACTGCGGGATGTGCTGGTTCGCGTGCTTGCCGTTGAGCGTGTCCACACCCGTGGCGCACGCGTCGACGAGGTTCGTGATGGTGAACTTCGTCGCGGTGTGCTGGTACTTCGGGTCACCCGTGATCGCCGTCAGGTCGGCGAGCACCTCGTTCATGCCTCCGTACTCGCCGGCGATGTAGATGCCCCACATCTTCTGGAGCTGCGCGTCGGGCAGGTTGTCGAGGCGCGAGCCGACCCAGTCCCCCATCGACGCCGCGATGGCCAGCGCCTGGTCGTTGTCGACGAGCTGGTACGCGTCACGGAGGCCGGCCATGATCTTGTGGCACGTGTAGTAAGGCGCCCAGATCTCGCCGTAGGGCGCGTACTTCTCGAGCTGGCTGAACTGCCACTCGCCGTACGCCGCCAGGAACCCGGGGTGCGTGTAGCGACCGGTCGCGGCGAGCGCCGCCTGGACCTCGCCGAGCCCGCTGACGATCTGGTCGGCCTTGTCCTTGAAGACCTGCTCGCCCGTGCTGGAGTACGCGAGGGCGAGCGCGGAGAGGAAGTGCCCACCCCAGTGGCCGCGCAGGAGGTTCGCGGTCTTGGCGTTGGCGCGACCCGGGTAGTCGTCCGGGCCCCATGCGTCCTCCGTGGCCGCGCCGAAGCCCTCCCAGCCGCCGGGCGCCTTGGCCCCGCGCGTGTCCAGGCCGGCGTTCTGCCGGTAGACGGCCAGGACCCGGTCCACCGGGAAGGCGCGGAGGAAGTTGAGCATCTGGTCCTGCGAGCGCGTCGCGACGCTCGGCGCGAGCGACACGTCCGAGAGCGAGAACGGTGTGGCGACCCAGTTGTCGAACGTCGTGGAGCGGTCCAAGAGCCGCAGGTAGCGCCGCGGGAGCGTCGCGGTCGCAGCCGCGGGGCCGGGTGCCGCGACCGCGGCGGTGGCCCCCATCCCCGTGGCGACGAGCCCGCCCGCGGCGGCGCTGACGAGGCCGAGCTGGAGCACGGATCGCCGGGAGAACGGTTCGAGGTGCTGGTGCATGAGACTTCAACTCCCCTTCGAGTGTCGTGACAGACCTTGCACGGACCGCCGCGCGGCGTGCCGCACGGCGGGCGGGGCGGTCACCGCGACGGCCGGTCACGCAGCCGTGCGCGTCGGGCCACCACCCCTCGATCGGGAATGTGAGCGCTAACATTCCGCTGGCGCAGCTCAGGAACCGTCGTTGTGTCCCGTGTGAGCCGCCCCGTCATCTACTGGCAAACCAGCCCCTGGCTCCTGAGGCTTCGCGGTGACATCGCTGTCACCACCCTTGGCATGTTAGCGCTCACATGTCGCCGGCCGTCAAGGGGGCGATAGGTAACGTTCCGATAACGGGGTGGTCCGGGATCCGGCTGCCGGTCGCGGGCACCGCGACGATCCGCCGAACGCCCCGCGACGGCGAGCCCGTCAGCGCGCCCGCCACGGCGGCGCGTCGAGGTGGGCGCGGCACCGCGCCTGGTACTTCTCCGACCCGCCGACGTGCTCGGCGGTGGCCGCGGCGGCGTCGTCGTCGGTGGGCTGCGCGACCCGCACGTGGAACGGCGCGTCCTCGCCGCACACCGCGCACACCGCGAGGAGCCGGTCCGTGCGTTCGGCGAGCGTGGCCAGCGTGGCCATGGGCTCGAAGGACCGCTGGTCGTACGTGACGTCGAGCCCGGCGACCACGACGACCAGGCCGTCGTCAGCGAGCCGCTCGACCACGTCGACGAGCTCGGGACCGAAGAACTGGGCCTCGTCGACCGCGAGCAGCTCGGTCGCCGGGTCGCGGGCGTCCGCGAGCTCCGCGGCGTGCGACGCCACGCGCGACGGCACCGCGAGGCCGAAGTGGGTGCTCACCCGCCCGGCCCCGCGGCGCACGTCGAGCGCGTGGCTCACGACCTCCACGGCGCGCCCGGCCACCTGCGCCCGGCGCACCCGCCGCAGCAGCTCCTCGGTCTTGCCGGCGAACATCGGCCCGACGACGACCTCGACCCGTCCCGTCATGCCTTCATCCAACCCGCGCGGGACGCTGCGGCAACCGCTGGCTCAGACCGGGAGGTACCGGCCGAACCACTCGAGGATCGCTTCGAACCGCTGCACCCGGTGCCGCGGGCGGCCCGCCCGGCTGAGCTCGTGGTTCTCCCCCGGGAACACGAGGAGCTCCGCGTCGACGCCGCCCCGCCGCAGCGCGGCGTAGTAGCGCTCGGCCTGCGAGAGCGGGCAGCGCAGGTCCTGCTCCGAGTGCACCACGAGCGTCGGCGTCCGGACCTGGTCGACGACGGCCTGCGGGCTCTGTGCGGCGCGGTGCGCCGGGTCGGCTCCGGTGTACGCCTCGGAGAAGAACGACCCGATGTCGCTCGTCCCGATGAAGGTCTCCGGGTCGAGGAACCCGCGCTCCACGACGGCGGCGGCGAAGCGGTGGTCGTGCGCGATCGTCCACGCGGTGAGGTAGCCGCCGTACGAGCCGCCGAGGATCCCGACGCGGTCGGCGTCGAGCTCGGGGTGCGCGGCGAGCGCGCCGTCGAGGAAGCCGAGGACGTCCTCGAGGTCGACGGTCCCCATCCGCTCCTTGATCGCGAGGCCGTGCTCGCGCCCGTAGCCGGCGGCGCCGCGCGGGTTGCAGTACACGACCGCGTACCCGGCCGAGGTGTAGACCTGCGTCTCGTCGAACAGCCCGGTCGTGTACTGGGCGAACGGGCCGCCGTGGATCATGAGCAGCACGGGGTGCGGACCGGGCGCGTCGGGCACGGCGACCCACCCGTGCACGGGCGTGCCGTCGGCGCTCGGGTGCTCCTCCTCCACCGGCACGACGACGCCGCTCGCCCGGGCGGCCACGCCCAGGTCGGTGAGGGCTCGGGGTTCTCCCACGGGCCGGTGCCCGTCGCCGAGGGCGAGCGCGACGACGTCACCCGAGGAACCGGGTGTCACGACCGCGACGACGAGCGACCGCCCGCCGACGGCCATCGCGGTGGCCTCGACGTCGCCGCCGAGCACGGTCGTGACGTCGCCGTCGGCGCCGACGCGGAGCACGGGGCCACGCCCGCGCGTCCGGTCCACCGCGAACAGGGCGCCCGGGACGGGCTCGAGGCCGGCGTCGGCGATGTCGTGGTCGGCCGGGTCCGTCACGCGCCGCGGCGCCCCGAAGCCGCCCGCGGCGGGCTCGATCACGTAGACGGCCGTGGTCCGTGCCACGAAGTCGCGACCGTCGGGACCGAGCTCTCCGGCCGCGAACCAGACGAGACCGTCAGGTCCGACGGCGAGCGCGCCGACGTCGAGGTTCTCGTCTCCCGTGAGACGCACCGGCTCCGCGGCGGCCAGGTCGGGGGCGTCGCCGGTCGGTACCCGGAACGACCAGACGTCGCTGCGCAGGTCGGTGTCGCGCCCGTCGTGCAGCGCGGCGATCACGAGCAGGTGCTGCCCGTCGGGCGTGAACACCGGCGCACCGTGGTCGGTATCGACGCTCGTCACGCGTCGCGCCTCGGGAAGCCCAGAGGCCGGTGCCTCGGCGGTCTCGTCGTCGGCGTCCGCGGGGACGTCGGGCGCGCGCTCGTACGACGGCTCCGCGCCCACGTCGGGCACGTCGACGACGAACACGTGGGAGCGCTTGTCGATCGTGTAGCCGCGGCCGTTGCCCGAGTAGCGGACGGTCGTGATGCGGCGGGCCGGCTCGGCGTCGGGGCCGAGCCCGTCGACCGTGCCGTACCGGCCGGGCTCGGGGACGGCAGCCACGAACGCGAGCCGTGCCGAGTCCGGCGACCAAGCGAGGTCGCTCACGCCGAGGGGCTGGTCCGTGACGACGACGGGCTCGCCGCCGCGCGCGTCGACGACGTGGACCTGCGGCTTGCCGCCGGGAACGGCACGCAGGAAGGCGAGCAGGCGCCCGTCCGGCGAGAAGCGCGGGGCGAGGTCGCGTCGTCCGCGGGTCAGCCGGCGCGCCCGGTCCGGGCCGGCGCCGTCCCCGAGCGGCAGCTCCCAGAGCTGCCCCACGGTCGCGTCCGCGGCGAGCGACGCGTGGGCCACCGCGGCGACCGCGCGGGTCCCCTCGGGGTCCACGGTGATCGCGCCCACCTGGGCGAAGGTCTCGATGTCGGTCGGCTTCACGCCGGCTCCTTCCTCGTTGCTCCCCCGCTGGTGCTGTCCCCGCTCCGGACGGACGAAGCCCTCGGGGGCGGCTGCTGCCACCCCCGAGGGCCTCTCCCCGTCAGTCCTGCGCGGAGGCGTCGGTCTCCGGTGCCGCCGGCTCCTCGACCTCGTCGCTGCGGCCCTCGTTGACCTGCGTCAGGACGGCGTCCTGGTCGGCGGGGTCGTGCGTCTCGTGCTCGTGCGGGTGGTCGTGCGCGTGCGCGGCCGCCGCGGCGATCGTCGCGAGCGTGGCCTTCACCGCGTCGCGCGACTCCGAGACCACGGGCACACCGTGCCCGGCGGCCTGGCTCGCGGGCGCCGTCTCGGCGGCCTTGCCGCGCCGACGTCGCGACCCGCGCCGCGGCTCGTCCGACCCGCCGGCCTCGGCCGAGCCGTGCGTGTGCACGTGGGCGTCGCCGCCCTGCCCGCTCTGGCCCGACCGCTCGACGGGGTCGGTGTGCACGATGAAGCCGCGTCCGTGGCAGTGCTCGCACGTCTCGGAGAACGCCTCGACGAGGCCCTGGCCGACGCGCTTGCGCGTCATCTGGACGAGGCCCAGCGACGTCACCTCGGCGACCTGGTGCTTGGTCCGGTCGCGGCCCAGGCACTCGACCAGGCGGCGCAGCACGAGGTCGCGGTTCGACTCGAGGACCATGTCGATGAAGTCGATGACGATGATCCCGCCGATGTCGCGCAGCCGGAGCTGGCGGACGATCTCCTCGGCGGCCTCGAGGTTGTTCCGGGTCACGGTCTCCTCGAGCGTGCCGCCCGAGCCCGTGAACTTGCCGGTGTTGACGTCGATGACCGTCATGGCCTCGGTCCGGTCGATCACGAGCGACCCGCCCGACGGCAGCCAGACCTTGCGGTCCATGCCCTTCGCGAGCTGCTCGTCGACGCGGTGCACGGTGAAGACGTCGTCCACGCCGGTCCACTTGGACGCGCGCTCCGCGAGGTCGGGAGCGAGCTCGCCCAGGTACGACGAGATCTCCTTCCACGGGCCGTCGCCCTCGACCACGAGCGAGCCGAAGTCGTCGTTGAAGATGTCGCGCACGACGCGGATCGCGAGGTCCGGCTCGCCCTGGAGCAGGGCCGGCGCGGACGACGACTTCGCCGACTTCTTCTCGATCGCCTCCCACTGCGCCTGCAGCCGGGCCACGTCGGCGCGCAGCTCCTCCTCGCTCGCCCCCTCGGCGGCGGTGCGCACGATGACGCCCGCCCCCTCGGGCACGACCTCGCGCAGGATCTTCTTGAGCCGGGCGCGCTCGGTGTCGGGAAGCTTGCGGCTGATGCCCGTCATGCCGCCGCCCGGGACGAACACGAGGAAACGGCCCGCGAGCGTGACCTGCGAGGTCAGGCGCGCGCCCTTGTGGCCGATCGGGTCCTTGGTCACCTGGACCAGCACCGCGTCGCCGGACTTGAGCGCCTCCTCGATGCGACGCGGCTGGCCCTCGAGACCGGCCGCGTCCCAGTTGACCTCGCCCGCGTACAGCACCGCGTTGCGGCCCTTGCCGATGTCGACGAACGCCGCCTCCATGCTCGGGAGCACGTTCTGGACCCGGCCCAGGTAGACGTTGCCGACCATCGACGCCTGAGCCTGCTGAGAGACGTAGTGCTCGACGAGCACGCCGTCCTCGAGCACCGCGATCTGGGTGCGGCCGTCACGCTCGCGCACGACCATCGACCGCTGCACCGACTCGCGGCGCGCCAGGAACTCGGCCTCGGTGATGATCTGGCGGCGGCGGCCAGCGTCGCGGCCCTCGCGGCGGCGCTGACGCTTGGCCTCGAGGCGCGTCGAGCCCTTGAGCGCCGTGACCTCGTCGCTGGCACGGCCCGGGCGGGTGCCCTCGGACGTCCCGCGGCTGCGGCGGCGACGACGACGACGGCTCGTGCCGGCCTCGGTCTCCTCGCCCTCCGCGTCGGTCGCCTCGTCGCGCGCGGCCTCGTCCGGCTCGGCGTCCTCGGCGTCGTCAGCGCGCTCGTCCTCGTCCGAGCCGTTGTCGCCCTCACCGACGCCGCGGTTGCGGCGGCCACGGCCACCACGACGGCGACGGCGACGCGGGGCCGCGTCACGGTCGTCCGACTCCTCGCCGCCCTCCTCGTCGGCGGTGTCCGCCTCGGGTGCGGAGTCCGCCTCCTCGAGCACGAAGTCGACGTCGCCGAACTCGACGAGCTCGCCCTCGAGGCCCTCGGCGACGAGCTCGGCCTCGATGATCTCGACCTCTTCGATCGCGTCACGCTCGGCGCGCGAGAGCCGGTCGACCGAGAACTGCGGGGCTCCGGGCGCGTCCGCGGCCTCGTCCGTCTCGGCAGCTGCGGGCGCGGTGGCCCGCCGGCTGCGGCGGGACGCGGGAGCCGCTGCGGGCTCCTGCGACGCGGTCTTCGTGCCGCGCTCGGGCGCGGCAGTGTCCGCGGCGGCGGCCGGCTCCGCGGCCGCGGGGTCGGTGGCCGTGGGGTCGGCCGCACGCGGCGGGCCGGCCGGGGCCTGCGCGCGGCGGCTGCGGCGCGGGGCCGTCGTGGGGTCCGGCGCCTGGAACAGGAGGGCCGTCGTCGCGAGGCGGGGCTGGCCGCCCGGCGTCGTGGGGACGATGGTCGTCGTCGGCTCGGGCGCCTCGGCCGCCGCGCCCACAGGTTCGGTGGCGGAGGGCTCGGACGCGGGCGACTCCACGGAGGGCTTCGCAGCCGTGCCGGACGTCTTGCGCGAGCGCGTGGCGCGCTTCTTCGGCGCCTCGGGCTGCTCGCTCGCCGGCTCGGCCTCGCGGGCCGGCTCGACGGACGCCGACTCCGGGGCGTCGGCCGTGCTCTTGCGGGCGCGGCTGCGGCGCGCCTTCGGCGCCGCCTCGGCGGCGGGCTCGGACGCGCTCTCGGCCACGGTCTCGGTGGACGGGCCGGCCGCGTCGGGCGCGGCGGTGGCACGGGTCGCCTTGCGGCGCGTGCGGGTCGGCGCGGCGTCGGGCAGCGCGATCCCGGCGAGGCCGGCCTCAGGACCGGCGGCGGACGGGGTGTCCTGGGGGCGGGACGCCGACCGGCGCCCCCGGGGCGCGACACCGAGCTCGGCGAGGACGTCGAGCGCCGGGGCCGGCTCCGCGACGGGCTCCTGCCGTGCCTCGGCGACCGCGGCGGCCCGCTCGGCGGCGGGCTGCGGGAGGGTGATCTCGAGCGGGGCGCCGCCGTGCGCGCCGGCGCCCTCGGGGACCACGACGACGTCGGACGGTGCGCCGACGGTCCGGGTCGCGCGCCGCCGGGGGCGCTTGCGGGGTGCCTCGCCCTCGCCGGGCGTCGTGGGATCGGTGGATGCAGTGGTGTCGTCGCGGGTCACGCGTCGCTCCTACCCCGGAGGGCCAAGACCCGTAGCTGCTGGCCCTGCGGGCGGTCGGTCGTCGCTCACCGGCGGGGCACCCGAGGGTGCGTGCCTCCGGCGGCGACGGAAGTCGTCGGGGGCGGACCGTAGCTCCGCGGGCGACGGGGGGCGCCTGCCGTCACGCTGCGTCTGGTGCAGCGGCGGCGGCCGCTCCGCGAGCCGCGAGTCGCGGGGTGCTGCGGGCCGTGCGTCGGGGGCGTACGGGCACCCCCGAAGTCATGAGAAGTATCGCACACCAGGTCACGACTCGGTCACGACGACGCGCCACCGGACCGTGTCGGGCGACACCCGCCCGACATCTCCCGTTCGCGCCGGGTTCGTCCGCGCGGCGACCCCGCCGGGGCCGGTCGCGCGCCCCGCTCGGGAGGCCTCGGCGGCTTCTGGACCGGGGCACCGTCGTCGCAGGTGACGGCCCCTTTTCGAGGTGCCGGGAATGTGAGGTAGGACCGCACCCGAGTGGCATGTCTCACGACGCCCGCCGTTCGAGTGTCCGGCCCGCGCGTCGGGGCCTACGGTGCTCGTATCGCGTGCCTCAAGCGGCCCGCGGCGACCGGCCAGGAGCCTCGAACCATGCCCGACGTGCTCGATCTCGCGCGATGGCAGTTCGCCATCACGACCGTCTACCACTTCATCTTCGTCCCGCTCACGATCGGGCTCGGCCCGATCGTCGCGATCATGCAGACCGCCTGGGTCATCACGAAGAAGGACCGCTGGCTCAAGCTGACGAAGTTCTTCGGCAAGCTCTTCCTCATCAACTTCGCGATCGGCGTCGTCACGGGGATCGTCCAGGAGTTCCAGTTCGGGATGACCTGGAGCGCGTACTCGCGGTTCGTAGGCGACGTCTTCGGCGCCCCGCTCGCGATGGAGGCATTGGCCGCGTTCTTCGTCGAGTCGACGTTCCTCGGCCTGTGGATCTTCGGCTGGGACAAGCTGAACAAGAAGCTCCACCTCGCGATGATCTGGCTCGTCGCGATCTCGACGAACCTGTCCGCGTTCTTCATCCTGGCCGCGAACTCGTGGATGCAGCACCCCGTCGGCACGACGTACAACGCCGAGACGGGCCGCGCGGAGATGAAGAGCATCGGCGACGTGCTCGGGAACTCGACGCTGTGGGCGGCGTTCCCGCACACGGTCACCGCGTCGTTCCTCACGGCGGCGACCGTCGTGACCGGCATCGCGGCGTGGTGGATGGTGCGCCTGGCCCGGACCCGCAAGGCCGACGACCTCGAGACGGCGCGCGACGTGTACCGGCCCGCGGTGCGCCTCGGCGTCCTCGTCATGGTGATCGCCGGCGCCGGCGTCATCTACTCGGGCGACGTGCAGGGCCAGCTCATGTTCCAGCAGCAGCCCATGAAGATGGCGTCCGCGGAGGCGCTGTGCACCCCGTCGCCGGACGGCGCGGCGTTCTCGATCCTGTCGATCGGGAACCTCAACAACGACTGCGAGGGCGTCAAGCGCATCATCGAGATCCCCGGCGCCACGTCCTTCCTCGCCGACCGCTCGTTCACGGCCCCCATCAAGTCCGTGCCCGAGCTGCAGGCCGAGTACGAGCAGAAGTTCGGGGCCACGGACGCGAACGGGAACCCGATCAGCTACTCGCCCAACCTCGCGCTCACGTACTGGAGCTTCCGCCTCATGATCGGTTGGGCGGCTTTCTCTCTCGCGCTCGCGGTCTTCGCGTTCTGGGCGACCCGGAAGGGCCGCGTGAGCGACAGCACGTGGCTCAGCAGGCTGGGCCTCGTCTCGCTCGCGACCCCGTTCCTCGCCTGCTCGTTCGGCTGGATCTTCACGGAGACGGGACGTCAGCCCTGGGTCGTCGCGCCCAACCCCACCGGGCTCGACGACGTCCGCCTGCTCACCGAGCGGGGCGTGTCGACCAACGTGGGCTCGGGCCTGGTGCTCACGTCGATGATCGCGTTCACCGTGGTCTACGGCGTGCTGGCCGTCGTCTGGTACCGACTCATGCACCGGTACACGATCGAGGGCGCGCCCGACGTGGTGCACGACGACTCCCCGGAGGCGCGCACCCCCGACGACGCCGACCGTCCCCTGTCCTTCGCCTACTGACCCGCGCACGGGAAGGAGCCAGCCATGGAGCTCACCACCTTGTGGTTCGTCATCATCGCGGTCCTGTGGACCGGGTACCTCGTGCTCGAGGGCTTCGACTTCGGGGTCGGGATGCTGCTGCCGATCGTCGGCCGGAGCGCCGACGCGAAGGAGCGCGACCGCAACCGTCGCCTCGTCATCAACACCATCGGGCCGGTCTGGGACGGGAACGAGGTGTGGCTCATCACGGCGGGCGGCGCGACGTTCGCGGCGTTCCCGGAGTGGTACGCGAGCCTGTTCTCGGGCTTCTACCTGCCCTTGCTGCTCATCCTGCTCGCGCTGATCGTCCGCGGGGTCGCGTTCGAGTACCGCGGCAAGGTCTCGGACCCCGGCTGGGCGCGCTGGTGGGACCGCGCGATCGTCGTGGGCTCGTGGCTCCCCGCGATCCTGTGGGGCGTCGCGTTCGCGAACCTCGTGCGCGGCGTGGACCTGGACGCCCAGCACGACTACGTGGGCGGGTTCTGGGCGCTCCTCAACCCGTTCGCCCTGCTGGGCGGCCTGACGACGCTCGCCGTGTTCCTCACGCACGGTGCCGTGTTCCTCGGGCTCAAGTCGACCGGCGTCGTGCGTGAGCGCGCGATGCACCTCGCCAAGCCGTTCTCCGTGGCGGCGCTGGTCGTCGCCGGGGCGTGGGCCGTGTGGGCGCAGGCCGCGTACGGGACCGGCTGGACGTGGGCCGCGGTGGCCGTCGCCGCCGTCGCGCTGCTCGGCGTCGTGGCTGCGGCCTGGCGCGAGCGCGAGGGCTGGGCGTTCACGTTCTCCGCGATCGCGATCGTGGCGACCGTCGTGCTGATCTTCGGCTCGATGTACCCCGACGTCATGCCCGCGACCGACCCGGCGAACTCGCTCACCGTCACCAACGCGAGCTCGACGCACTACACGCTCGTCATCATGTCGTGGGTCGCGCTGATCCTCACTCCCGTCGTCCTGCTCTACCAGGGCTGGACGTACTGGGTGTTCCGCAAGCGGCTCACGGCGTCGTCGATCCCCGACCCGATCGGCCTGAGCCTGCGCCGGTCGGACCGGCCCGTGGCGCCCGCGCCCGCGGCCGAGGGCGACGGCGTCCCGCGCACGTGAAGCCCCTCGACCCACGCCTGCTGCGGCACGCCCGCGCGGCGCGGGGGTACCTCGCGCTCACGACGGTCCTGGGCGTGCTCGCCGGAGCCCTGGTCGTGGCGCAGGCGGTCCTGATCGGCGAGGCGCTCGGGCGGGCGGTGCACGACGGCGCCCGGCTCGACACCCTGGCCCCGCGCCTGGCGTGGCTGGTCGCCGTCGTCGCGGCGCGTGCCGCGGTGTCGTGGTGCCAGGAGCGCTTCGCGGTCCGCGCGGCGGCGAGCACGGTCGCCGAGCTGCGGGAGGCGCTCGTCGTCCACGCGACGGCGCTCGGACCGCGGTGGCGCGGCTCGGCACGCGGCACCCGCCTGACGACGCTCGCGACGACCGGCCTCGACGCGCTCGAGCCGTACTTCGTGCGGTACGTCCCGCAGCTCCTGCTCACGGCGATCGTCACGCCGCTGCTCGTCGTCGTGGTGCTGGGGCTCGACTGGGTGTCCGGGCTCGTCGTGATCGTGACGCTCCCGCTCGTCCCGCTGTTCATGGTGCTCGTCGGGCGGCTCACGCAGGGCGTCTCGGAGCGGCGGCTCGCCTCGCTCCAGCGGCTCGGCGCGCAGCTCCTCGACCTCGTCGCGGGGCTGCCCACGCTCCGCGCCTTCGGGCGCGCCGAGGGGCCGCGCGAGCGGGTCCGCGCGCTCGGCGACGCCAACCGTCGCGCCACGATGGGCACGCTGCGGATCGCGTTCCTGTCCGGCATGGTCCTCGAGCTGCTCACCACGCTGTCGGTCGCGATCGTCGCGGTGAGCATCGGGCTCCGCCTCGTCGACGGCCGCATGGACCTCGTGACCGGGCTGACCGTGCTGGTCCTCGCGCCCGAGGTGTACCTGCCGCTGCGGCAGGTGGGCGCCCAGTTCCACGCGTCGACGGACGGCATCGCCGCCGCGGGGGCCGCGTTCGAGGTCCTCGAGGAGCCCCTCCCCTCGAGCGGCACGGCGGCCGTCGACCTCGCGGGGGCCCGACTCACGTTCGAGGACGTCTCGGTCGAGGCGCCCGGGCGCGGCGTCCTCGCCCCGGCGGGGCTCTCGCTCACCGTGGCGACCGGCGAGGCCGTGGCGCTCGTCGGTCCGAACGGCGCCGGCAAGTCCACCGCCGTCCAGGTGCTGCTGGGCCTCGTGGCGCCGACGTCGGGCGCGGCATGGGTCACGGACGCGCGTGGCGAGCGGTCCGCCCTGGCCGACCTCGACCCCGCCGCGTTCTGGGCCCAGGTGACCTGGGTGCCCCAGCGCCCGCACCTCGCTCCGGGCACCCTGCGCGAGGCGGTGCTCGGCGTGGTCGCCACGGCCACCGCCGACGACGACGTCCGCCTCGCCGAGGCCGCGCGCCTGACCGCGCTCGACGGGGTCGTCGAGGCGCTCCCGGACGGCTGGGAGACGCCCGTCGGACGGGGCGGGCTGGGGCTGTCGGTCGGCCAGCGGCAACGGGTCGCGCTCGCGTCCGCACTGGTCTCCCGGCGGCCGGTGGTGGTCCTGGACGAGCCCACGGCCCACCTGGACGACGCCAGCGAGGACGCGGTGGTGCGGACCGTGCGCGCGTTGCGCGACGAGGGTCGCGCGGTCCTCGTGGTCGCGCACCGGCCGACGCTCGTCGCCGCGTGCGACCGGGCCGTCGAGGTCCGATCGGCCCCCGCGCCGCACGCCGTGGCCACCTCGGAGGTGCCCGCATGACCGCGCCGCGGCGCGACCCGCTGCGCCGGGCCGTGCCCCTGCTCGACGTCCCCTGGCGCCGCGTCGCCGGCGCGGTCACGCTCGGGTCCCTCGCGCTCGGCTGCGCCGTCGGGCTCGCGGCCGTCGCTGCGTGGCTCATCGCGCGTGCCTCGCAGCAGCCGCCCGTGCTCGTGCTCTCGGTCGCCGCGGTGACGGTCCGGGCGTTCGGCGTCGGGCGCGGGACCCTGCGCTACGCGGAGCGGCTCGTCTCGCACGACGTCGCCCTGCGCGGCGTCGTCTCCCTGCGCACCACCCTCTACGCGCGGCTCGCGGCCGGCCGCCCCGAGGCCGTCGCGGCCCTGCGCGAGGGCGACCTGCTCGCCCGGACCGGTGCCGACGCCGACGCGGTCGGCGACGTCGTGGTGCGCGCCTTCGTGCCGGCGGGCGTCGCGGCGGCCGTCTCGCTCGTCGCGGTCGCGATCGTCGGGGTGCTGCTGCCCGAGGCCGGCCTCGCGCTGCTGCTCCTGCTGCTCGTCGTCGGGGTGGGCGCGCCGTGGCTCGCCGACCGCGCGGCCCGCGAGACGGAGCTCCGCTCCGTCCGGGCGCGCGCGGACATGACCGCCGCGACCCTCGACGTCCTCGGTGACGACGGCTCGCTCGCCGTCTCCGGAGCGCTCGGCCCCCGTCTCGACGACCTGCGCCGCGCCGACCGCGAGCTGACCGCGGCCACCGACGTCGGCGCGCGGACCTCGGCGACGTCGGAGGCGATCCAGACTGCGGCGACCGGCGTCGCGGTCGTGGTGGCGCTCCTGCTCGGCGTGCCCGCCGTGGCGTCCGGGCGCCTCTCGCCCGAGGACCTGGCCGTCGTCGTCCTGACGCCGCTCGCCGCCTTCGAGGGCGTCGGCGCGCTGCCCGCCGCGGCGGTCCAGCTCCGGCGCTCGCGCGCCGCCGCCGCGCGGATCATGGCCCTGCTCGACGACGCCGCACCCGACCCCGGCGCCCCGGCCCCCGTGGCCGTGACGGCGTCGAACGACGGCGTGGCCCTCGTGGCCGACGACCTGGCCTGCGGGTGGCCGTCACGACGCGCACCCGCGGTGAGCGGGCTCGACCTCGTCGTGCCCGTGGGCGGTTCGCTCGCCGTCGTGGGGCCGAGCGGCGTCGGGAAGACGACGCTCCTGCTGACGCTCGCCGGCCTCCTCGCGCCGGCGGCCGGACGGCTCGAGCGCCATGCCGAGGCGTCCTGGACCGCCGAGGACGCGCACCTCTTCGACACGACCGTCCTCGAGAACCTTCGCGTCGCGCGCGGCGACGTGACCGAGGCCGAGGCCCGCGACGTCCTCGCCGCCGTGGGGCTCGGCGCCTGGCTCGATGCCCTGCCGTCGGGACTCGAGACGGTGGTCGGGACCGGCGGCGACGCCGTCTCCGGCGGCGAGCGACGCCGCCTCCTGGTGGCTCGTGCCCTCGTGTCGCGGGCGCCGGTGCTCGTCGTCGACGAGCCCGCGGAGCACCTCGACCCCGCGGGCGCGGACGCGCTCGTGCGGATGATCCTCGGGCTCACGGCGCACGGCCGGACCGTCCTCCTCGCGACCCATCATCGCGGCGCCCTCGACGCCGCGGACGTGGTGCTCACCCTCGACGACGCGCACGCCCCGGCCCCGTAGGCGACGACGCAGCGGAAGGCGACCCGATCGCAAGGCGACCGGACTGCGAGGCTCGGCCGAACCGGACGCCGACCGCTTGACGAATCGCACGAAACTGACAACGATGTCAGCGTTCGCAGCTTCACCCGCTCGACGAAGGAGTCCATGCGATGAGACGCATCCCCCTGCCCGGCCGACGACGCGTGCCACGCGGCGCGCTCGCGGCGGGCACGCTCGCCCTCGCCGCCACGACGGCGGCATCCCTCACGCTCGCGGTCCCCGCACAGGCCGACGGGCACGACCCGTCGTTCGTGACGGACCCCGCGTCCACGGTGAGCACGCTCGCCGGCACCGGGACGGGCGGCTCAACGGTCGGCTCGATCAACAACTTCCCCGGTCCGTCGGTGCCGTTCGGCATGGTCCAGTTCTCCCCCGACAACCCGGGAACGGGCCAGGGCTACTACTACGCCAACAGCACGCTGCGCGGCTTCGGCCTCGACCACGCCTCCCAGGGCTGCGGCGCGCTCGGCGACTTCCCCGTCCTCCCGACGACCACGAGCATGGCCGCGAGCGCCTCACCGTGGACCAAGACGGAGTCGTACACGCACGCCGGCGAGGAGGGCTCGCCCGGGTACTACAAGCTGGTCTCGAAAGACGCGTCCGGGTCGAGCATCACGTCCGAGCTCACGGCGAGCACCCGCACGGGCGTCGCGACGTTCACGTTCCCGTCGGGCACGACGCCGTCGATCACGTTCCGCTCGGGTGTCTCGAACAGTTCGACGCGGTCGGGATCGCTCAACGTCAACCCGAAGACCGGGATCATCACCGGCTGGACGAAGTCCGGGAACTTCTGCGGCAAGAACAACAGCTACACGGCGTTCTTCGCGGCGAAGGTCGACCAGGACTTCGCGTCGTACGGCGCGTGGGACGAGTCGAAGGGCTCCGTGTCGGTGGGCGACGGGGCGCACGACGCCGAGGTCTCGAACACGAAGGCCGGCGGCTACGTCTCGTTCCCCGCGGGGACGACGACGGTGCGCCTGAAGATCGCGCTCTCGTACGTCAGCACGGACAACGCGATCCTCAACATGAACACCGAGGTCCCGACGCCGGACGCCGCGGCTCCCGGCACCGACGCGTACGCCTCGTGGGGCGCCGCGTTCGACGGCGTCCGCAAGGCCGCGCACGACACGTGGAACGACGCGTTCGAGAAGGTCCAGGTGAGCGACACGGCCACCGCGGGCGAGACCGGGACCTTCTACCACTCGCTGTACCGGTCGCTCCTGCACCCCAACACGTTCGACGACGTGAACGGCCAGTACATCGGGTTCGAGAAGAACCCGGTCGTGCACGACGTGTCGGAGAAGCCGGCCGCCGACGGTCGTCAGCGGCACCAGTACGCGTACTTCTCCGACTGGGACACGTACCGCACGCTCGCGCCGCTGCAGGCGATGCTGTTCCCCGACGAGGCGTCGGACATGGCGCAGTCGCTCGTGAACGACGCGGAGCAGAGCGGGTCGTATCCGCGGTGGGCGTTCGCCAACGCGGGCACCAACCAGATGAGCGGTGACAACCCGGCCGCGCTGATCGCCCAGACGTACGCGTTCGGCGCGCGCGACTTCGACGTGCGCACCGCGCTCGACTACATGGTCAAGGGCGCGGTCGGCCCCGACGCGGGCAAGAACACCGGCGGGACCAACGACCAGTCGGTCGAGCGGTTCGGCGCCCAGGTCTACAACGAGCGGCACTACGCGCCGCAGACCAAGGAGTTCCAGACGGACCATGCGGTCACGGGCGGGTCGATCACCGAGGAGTACTCGATCGACGACTTCGCCGTGGGACAGCTCGCGGACGCGCTCGGCCGGAAGGACGTCGCGTCGACCTTCCAGGCGCGGTCGAACTACTGGCAGAACCTCTTCAACCCGACGACGCGCTACGTCTCGCTGCGCGACGCGTCGGGCGCGTTCCCGACCGGTGACGGCCTGAACATCCCGTCCGACTTCGGGTACCGCGGCCGCATCACGGGCTTCGGGTCGGTGGGCTACGACGAGGGCAACGCCGAGCAGTACGTGTGGCTGGTCCCGCAGAACGTGCAGGGCCTCGTGACGGCGCTCGGCGGGAAGGACGTGTTCGCCGACCGGCTCGACGCCTTCATGACGCACGGCATGAACGTCGGCGCCAACGAGCCGTACATGTGGGCCGGCAACGAGCCCGACTTCAACGTGCCGTGGTACTACAACTACGTCGGCCAGCCGTGGCGCACGTCGGAGGTCGTGGACGAGATCCGCACGACGCTGTTCGGCACGCAGCCCGACAAGGCCGAGCCCGGCAACGACGACCTCGGCGCCCAGTCGAGCTGGTACGTGTGGGCGGCCCTGGGCCTGTTCCCGGCGACGCCGGGCACGGACGTGCTGACGGTCAACGCCCCGGCGTTCGACGCCGCGCGGATCCACCTGGCTGCGGGCCGCACGATCGACGTCACCGCCGCGGGTGCGAACGAGGGCAAGCGCTACGTCTCCGGGCTCGCGGTCGACGGCCGCAGGACGGACGCGACCTGGACCGACCTCGCCTCGCTCACGCGCGGTCACGGTTCCTCGACGGTGAGCTTCACGCTCGCCTCGAAGGCGAGCCCCACCTGGGGCACGAGCGCGAAGTCCGCGCCGCCGTCGTACGGGAAGGGCTCCGCGGCCGTGGCCGTGCACGCCACGCCCGACAACCCGGCCGTGACGCCCGGCTCGACGAGCACGCTGAAGGTCGACGTGCAGCGCCTCGAGAAGACGTCACCCCAGGTCCGCCTGAGCGCGACGAGCGCCACCCGCGGCATCACCGTGACGTCGGGCGCGACGCACCTCGACGCCACCGGCGCCGGGCACGCGACGCTCACGCTCAAGGTGGCCTCCACGGTGGCGGACGGCTACTACCCCGTGCAGCTCGTCGCCCGGGTCGGCTCGGAGACCGTCCGGAGCGACCTCACGGTGCGCGTCGCGAAGGACGGCGGCCTCCTGGCCGCGACGACGCTCGTCGGCACCTCGTCGGAGCACTCGGTCAACGGGAACTTCGACCGCGCGGAGAACTCGTTCTCGCGCGACTCGCTGGCCTCGGTGGGCCTGAAGCCGGGCTCGACGACGAAGCTCGCCAACGGCACGACGCTCACCTGGCCGTCGGCCCCCGAGGGCTTCCCCGACACGATCGTGCCCGCCGGGCAGTCGATCACGCTCGCGAAGCCCGCGCAGACGATCTCGTTCGTCGGCTCCGGGATCAACGGCGGCGGCAAGAACACGGCGACCGTCACTCTGAGCGACGGCTCGACCGCCACCGCCGACTTCTCGTTCGGCGACTGGGTCCTGCCGTCGAGCACGGGCGACGTCAACGACGGCTCGCTCGAGCCGGTGTTCGGGAACTCGGTCGTCGCGTGGACGCCCGTGCGGAACGCGGGCTCCTCGCTGCCGGGCGCGTACGTGTTCGCGACGACGCCGTACACGGCGCCCGCGGGCACGACCGTCGTCTCGGTGACACTGCCGAAGACCGACCAGGCCCGGATCTTCTCGATCGCCCAGGGCTGACCAGGACGACGACGGGCGGCCGGTTCCCCTCGGC